>JAGNSF010000056.1 GCA_017988155.1 Flavobacterium sp.
TTGACATTTCAAAATTACTTCGTTGGTAATATCGGCATTTTTTGTCATTGCGGCCAACATTAATCCTTTTCCTCTGACTTCTTCTATCAAAGGATGTACCAATAGCTCACGGAAGAGTTTTTCTTTAACTAAAGCATCGGACATGAGTGTAGTCTCAGTTATTTCTTTCAAGGTCGCTAAACAAGCTGCCGCTATGACAGGGTGTCCGCCAAAAGTAGTAATGTGTCCTAATTTCGGATTGTGACTTAACAAATCCATTTTCGCTGCCGAAGCGGTAAAAGCACCAACAGGCATTCCGCCGCCCATTCCTTTACCCATGACTACAATGTCAGGAACAACATCATAATTTTGGAAGCCAAAAAGTTTTCCAGTTCGACCAAAACCGGGTTGAATTTCGTCCAAAATCATCATGGCTCCAACTTCATCGCAGCGTTGACGCACTTTTTTCAGAAAACCATTTTCGGGCTGGATAAATCCAGCACCTCCTTGAATGGTTTCTAATAAAATTCCGGCTGTTTTTGTAGTTATTTTTTCTAAATCAGCTTCTTTATTGAAAGTGATGAATTCGACATCTGGAATTAAAGGACGAAAAACTTGTTTGCGTTCTTCAAATCCCATAACGCTCAAGGAACCCATGGTGTTACCATGATAGGCATTGTGACACGAAATTAATTGGCTGCGTCCTGTAACTCGTCGGGCTAATTTTAAGGCTCCTTCAATTGCCTCGGTACCCGAATTGACTAAATAGGTTTTGTCTAAAGGAGCGGGCAGGAGCGAAGCCATCAATTTGCAGTATTCCACCGCTGGACTTTGCGAATATTCGCCATAGACCATCACGTGCGAATACAAATCTAATTGGTCTTTAATGGCTTGATTTACTCTTGGATGTTGGTGTCCTAATGAACAAGCAGAAACTCCCGCTACAAAATCCAAATAACGATTGTTGTTTGTATCGTAAATGTACGATCCTATAGCATGTGACACCTCCATTCCTAAAGGATAAGGAGAGGTTTGTGCTTGGTATTGTATAAAATCGTTGTTCACTTTATATGATTTAATTACTCTTAAATTTATATTGCAATTGATTTTTGGGAATGCTATTTCAACCGCTATTTCTTCTTCTTTTTATTGTACTCCAAAGTTTCTTTTCGTACTTTCATCGGTACATTTTTCTTGTCTTTTTGTGCTTTTGCTTGTTTGGCTATTTTTTCATTATCCTGATTTTCTTCGGGAGGAAATATATCGTCTTTAGATAAAATCCGTTCGTCGCCACGCCAAATAAATCCTTTTAATTTTCGGTCGTTTTCTGGCAAGTCTTTTTCAGGGAATAAGTCGCCATCTACTTGTTGAAAAAAAGTAATTTCATCTACTTCGTTCTTATTGAACAAAATATTGATTTTGCTGCTTTTATTTTTGTTGATCCCAATGAGTTCCTTAGCCTCATTTCGCATATAATAAATAACTTCGGTGTTTTTGATGATATCCACATCGTGCAGTTTTCCTTCTTCAAATTTGCCAAAGAGATTCTGTCCTTTAATTTGATTGTACCCTGTTCCAAGAGTGTCTTTAGAGACGAGAAAGGTATTGTTCAATACTTTGAGCGAGTCTAATTTTTGCGAAGTGTTGTTGCCAATGAGATGCATAATATCTCCCGTAATTTGACTCTCTCCGTTCCATAGAATCGGATTTCCAATTAATTTGGTCAGCGCTATTTTGGAACTCGAATGAATCGAATCACATTTGCCGCTCATATCTTTTTTGAAAAAGCGCACATTATTAAACGCACGAATAATGCGGTCCCCTTCTTTTCCAGTTACCATTATTTTTTTTCCATGAATATACACCGAGTCATTTTCGACAAAGTTAATAGCGACGGCTCTTTTGGTTACAAAAAGAGAATCTTTTTTCTTGTACATTTCGGCATAATGCCCTTTGACAATGCCTCGATTGATGGAATCCGTAATCTTAACATTTCGCGAAGCCGAAGCAAATTCTTTATTTCTGTCGTAATACAAACTATCGCCTCGAATGATTCGGTCATCGTATTTGATATACGATTTGTTTAGGAAATGTGCTTTGTTTTTCTTGGTATCGTAAAATCCTTTTTCCGTATAAATGTAGTTGGCTTTACTTGTAATAGTAGACGGACCTAATAAGTAGGAATGACCTGAATTACTGTAATAATCCAAATGATTGGACTTGATAACGTAAGTAGGATTGGTAATTGTGACTTCGGTTAGGAATTGGAATTTTTTCTCAGGAACATAGTATTTTCCCGACTTACTGATTAGGGTGTTTTGTAAGTTGGTAATCGTTCCTTTGGTATTGTAAAAAACTTCTTGTGTGTTTCGGTCAAAATTAATAGTGTCTGTTACCAAAGTCGCTTCGGGAGAACTCATTACAGCATCGCCTGTTGCAAATGCCTTTTTAACATTGCCACTGTATTCGGCATATTTACTGTTCAAAAACAATGTGTCGCCTTGCACTAATTGAACGTTTCCAAAGGCTTTTATGTAGTTTTCTTTTTGAAAATAGTAGGCTTTGTTACACGTTAAAACCACTCCGTCATGATTCACACGAACACTTCCGGTGAGCAATACAGCATCAGGAGCTTCGATTTGATTGACATCGAAATAGTCAGAATGTTCTACCAATATTTTTTTTGGTGCTTGTCCGAAAGTTTTTGGAACAAGTGCAAGAATTAAAGCAAAATATAGTGCAAATTGAAGTTTTTTCAAGGCTATTTTATTTGGGGTTAAAATTAATCAAAATGTATGAAGAGCAAGGGCATTTAAGAAATATTTATATAGCAATTCGATTGTTTCAAATTGGTGTGTTGGGAATAACTTGTAACTCTCTCAAAAAAAATTATATTTGTTGCTAATTACCATTTAGAATATTATGAAATCATTTTTACTTTCCGTTGCTTGTCTGATTACTTTATCAACTGTTGCACAATCAAATACAGACAAAAAGAAACAAATAAATACATCAAATTCCAAACAAAAGCTTGTAGTGTATCAAGTATTTACAAGGTTGTTTGGAAATACTAATACTTCGAATACACCTTGGGGAACCATTGAACAAAATGGGGTAGGGAAGTTTAATGATTTTACAGACAAAGCATTACAAGAAATCAAAGATTTAGGGGTGAGTCATGTTTGGTACACGGGAGTCCCACATCATGCCGTTATCAGAGATTATACAAAATTCGGAATCTCTAATGATGACCCAGAAGTGGTAAAAGGTAGAGCAGGTTCTCCATATGCGGTGAAAGATTATTATAACGTGAATCCTGATTTGGCAGTGAATCCAGCCAATCGTTTGCAAGAATTTGAAGCCCTGATTGCACGTACTCACAAAGTGGGATTGAAGTTGATTATTGATATTGTTCCGAATCACGTTGCTCGAAAATACGAAGGAAAGAATAATCCAAAAGGGGTTAGCGATTTTGGTGCTGATGATGATGTAACGGTTGAATACCATAAAGACAATAATTTCTATTATATTCCCAATACTAGTTTTCAAATTCCTGAGGGAATTACTCCTTTGAATGGAGAAATCAATCCATTAATTGATGGAAAATTTGATGAATTTCCGGCTAAATGGACTGGAAATGGCTCACGTTTAGCAAAACCAGACAAAAACGATTGGTACGAAACGGTAAAAGTTAATTACGGAATTCGTCCTGACGGAACAAAAGATTTTCCAATACTTCCAGCTGGTTTTGAAACTAAATCTTGTGAAGACCATTTTGATTTTTGGAAAGATAAAGAAGTACCAAATTCTTGGAAAAAATTTCGTGCTATTGCCGAATATTGGTTAGCCAAAGGCGTTGATGGTTTTCGGTATGATATGGCCGAAATGGTGCCTTATGAGTTTTGGAGCTATATGAATTCAGCGATTAAAGTACAAAGACCGGACGCTTTTTTATTGGCAGAGGTTTATAATCCAAATGAATATAGAAATTACATTCATCTAGGTAAAATGGATTATTTGTATGACAAAGTGGAGTTATATGACAAGTTGAAAGAAATTGTGCAAGGCAAAAGTCAAACTGAGCCGATTACAAATATTCAAAAAGGTTTAGCAGATGTAGAACATCACATGCTGCATTTCTTGGACAATCATGACGAGCAACGATTAGCAAGTCCTGAATTTGCTGGTTCACCAAAAAATGGAAAGCCGCTAATGGTGGTTTCTGCTACGATAAGTACTTCTCCAACCATGATTTATTTCGGACAAGAAGTAGGCGAGGCAGGAAATGAAAATGGAGGTTTCGGTTCTCATTCTAGAACATCAATTTTTGATTATGTTGGTGTTCCTAATCACCAACGCTGGATGAATGGCGGGAAATTTGACGGCGGCCAATTGTCTAATTCTGAAAAAGAATTGCGTGATTTCTATAAAAAATTATTGAATTTTAGTTTGAAAAGTTCGGCTTTAATGGGCGAATTTCAAGAAATCCACTCCGCTAATGTTGCCAATAAAAAAGGATATTTACCTGAAATGTATTCGTTTGTTCGATGGTCAGATACCCAAAAATTGATTGTCATTGCTAATTTTTCGACATCTAAAGCGAGTCAATTTGAATTAATAATCCCTAAAGGAATTATTCAAAAATGGCATTTAAAAGATGGTAAATACACTATTGTTGATCAATTGTATCAAAGTAAATCCACTTTAAAAGTAATTAATGGTCAAGGAAAAGCAAAAATAAAGATGAAGCCTTCGGAATCCTTTATCTACGAATTAGAATAAAATTAATTTGCTATTGCGCAATAGCTTCTTCATAATTTTCTTCCACTTTTCTCCAATTAATTATGGTAAAGAAAGCATCAATGTAGTTTTTTCTTTTGTATTGGTAATCCAAGTAATAGGCGTGTTCCCATACGTCTAAAGCTAAAATAGGTTTACCTTGTACTTTAGCATTTCTCATTAAAGGGTTATCTTGGTTAGCTGTACTTGAGATTTGTAATTTACCAGAACGATCTACAATCAACCAAACCCAACCCGAGCCAAACAATTTAGTTGCTTCTCCTTTAAATTGAGTAGTGAAATTGTCAAACGATTCGAAATCTCTTTCAATAGCGCTTGCTAAAGAATCTTTTGGTTTTCCTGCTGATTTGGCTCCAATTATTTTAAAATACAATGAGTGGTTATAATACCCACCTGCATTGTTTTTTTGTTCTTCATTATTGGTGTCTAATTGATTTAAAACCTCTTCAATGCTTAGATTTTCTAAATTAGTACCTGCAATGGCTTCGTTTAATTTATTAGTGTAAGAAAGATAATGTTTTGAATAATGATTTTCTAACGTCATGGCCGAAAGGTGTGGCGCCATTGCATCGTAACCATAAGGAAGCTTTTCTAATTGAAAAGATCCATCATCAGCAACAACGTCATCAGGAATTCCCATTGTAATTTTTTCTTCTGCACTAGGCAAAGGGACTTCTACAACTTCAGTTAGTTTTTTCTTATTACAAGAGAATAAAATAAAAAAGAATACTACATAAGTTACTTTAAAAAAGTGCTTTTTCATGACTTGTTTATTTTTTCAATAAAGAATTGATAATTTCAATATACTGTTCTTTCGATTCGTCGACAGATAAATGGCTAATTTGCATCCATGCATTAGTTTTAAATGCATTTCTTAAATCAAAATTTTCAGATTGATTGTATTCTGCCGAACCAAATGTGGCTTGTTTATAAAAAGCATACAAACGCAATTGTACATCTTGTGGCAAAGAAGCCTGTGTCATTATTGAAGCTGCCTCAACGGCTTCGTTAAATCGTTTATCTAAATCGTTCTCAATCATTACGCTTTGGTTGCAATAACTGTTTTTCCGCCAATGGCTTTTTGATTTAACACTACATTAATAGGAGTTCCCAAAGGTAAAAACAAATCTACTCTTGAACCAAATTTGATAAAACCAGCATCGGTTCCTTGAATTACTTGCATTCCTTCTTCGGCGTAGTTTACAATACGTTTGGCTAAAGCACCAGCAATTTGTCTGTACAATACTTCTCCAAATGATTTATTTTCAACTACAATCGTAGTTCTTTCATTTTCTTCACTCGCTTTTGGGTGCCAAGCAACTAAAAATTTACCAGGGTGGTATTTGCTGAAATTAATTTTTCCTCCCATTGGGTAACGAGTTACATGCACATTTATTGGTGACATGAAAATAGACACTTGTAAGCGTTTGTCTTTGAAATATTCTGCTTCATAAACTTCTTCAATAACTACCACTTTTCCATCTACGGGAGATAAAATTTGATCTTCGTTTAAAATAAAAGTACGTTTCGGATTTCTAAAAAATTGAAGGATAATTATTAAAAAAAGGATTGCTATGATTTTGATTGTCATCTTGATCCAGTCAGTATCGATTAAGCTATCACTTGCTAAAACAACAATGGCGGTAATAAATGTACCTAATAAAATTGACGGGGTTCCTTCTTTATGAAACATAAGATAAAATTTGATAAAATAAATATACAATTGGTGCTACAAATATAACACTATCTAGACGATCTAGTATGCCTCCATGTCCGGGCATTATTTTTCCGCTGTCTTTTACTTCTGCAATACGTTTGAATTTGGATTCAATTAAGTCGCCAATAGTTCCGAAAACACCTACTATCAATGCAATCATTGTCCAAATTAGAATTGAAGTATCGCTAAAACTTGGATTAGGTTTGATGTACAGTTTTGAAATTAAATAGCCAGCAAAAACCGCAAAAGCAACTCCCCCTAAAAAGCCTTCAATGGTTTTTTTAGGAGAAATACGTTCGTATAATTTGTGTTTACCTATTGATTTTCCAACTAAATAGGCAAAAGTATCATTAGTCCATATCAAAATAAACAAACCTATTATAATCTTTGGATTGTAATCATTTATTCCAAATGAAATTTTTACAATAAAAATAAAAGGTAAAAGTATGTATCCTAGTAAGTACAAGTATTTCCAAATAGGTGTGACCGTTTGTTCTTTATTGTCAAATAAAAAAATCAAACATTTTACAAAAACAAACAGGCAAATAAGTAATAACCACAAGTTGAGTTGATCGATATCAACACCTAGTTGAATTGGTTTCTCTCGAAGATTGGAAATGTAATTATCGGTTTCTGTTTTGTAATAGCTTAACAAGCTAATTACAACATAAGAAACTGATACGAGAGTTATCGGTAAAATTTTATTTAGTTTAACCAAATTGCAAAACTCGAAAGTTGCAATTACTAAGAAAATCCCAAATAAAAGAATGAAACTTTCAGTACAATATAGGATAGAGAATAATAAAAGTGTAATGTAAACTACACCAGAAATTAATCTTTTGAGCGTTTCATTCATTTTAAAGATCTTCTAAAAGCAATAAATATAGATTCTTAGCAGAACTTCCGTATTGAGTAAAATCTTCTTCTTTTGCTTTTTCGAAATATTTAATGGTAGTAATATTGGTTGGATAGTCTCTTTCGTATTTCTTTTTAATAGCGCTTAGACCATCACTTTTCGCCCCAAGAATTTGACTTGTATTTGCAACAACTATTATGTTCAAAGGTAAATCGTGAGGTTTTAATTGTTTAATTTGTTTAGAAGAAAATAATATAGAACCTTCTTCAGCAATTAGATTTTCACAACTTGCTAATAAAAAGGCAGGGTTGTTTGGTTTTTCAAAAGGGAGTTTATTTTCCTCTAAAAGGTCGTAAAGAGTTGGGTCAAAACATAAAACCTCATTTTCAAACCAATCGTTTTCTTCTAAAATATTTTCAAATTGTTCGCTAACTTCTTTTCTATTTTCGCAATAGATAAATTTGCCGCCATTCTTTTTAAAATGATATATAAATGCTTCGTCTACAGCCATAGTTACCTCTGGCAGAAATTGGCTTTGTTCATTGTCCTTATCTTCGTCAGAAGCCGGTTTATATGAACTAAAAATTTTTTTAAAAAGACTCATATTCAATTTGAACTACTTAAAATATTGTTTGAAAACGTTCAAAGATAAAAAAATCTTAATTCAAAAGACATTTTTGAATTAAGATTTTATAAATTATTGATAATTTAAAATTATGATACTACTTCTTCTAGGTTTGCATCAAAACTTCGTTTTCCAAAAATAGCTTCCAAATCATCTTTAAAAATAACTTCTTTTTCGATTAGAATATCAGCTAATTGGTTTAGTTTCTCTTTGTTTTCTTCCAATATTTGAATTGCTCTTTGGTATTGACCTTCGATTAAACTAGAGATTTCTTCATCAATTACTTTGGCAGTTTCATCCGAATATGGTTTAGAAAAACTATACTCGCTTTGTCCTGAAGAATCATAGTAAGTAACGTTTCCAATTTTTTCATTCAAACCATAAACTGTTACCATAGCTCTTGCTTGACGAGTCACTTTTTCTAAATCACTTAAAGCACCTGTAGAAATTCTATTAAACATTACCTTTTCAGCTGCTCTTCCTCCCATGGTAGCGCACATTTCGTCTAACATTTGGTCTGGACGAACGATTAAACGTTCTTCAGGAAGATACCAGGCAGCACCTAAACTTTGTCCTCTTGGTACAATTGTTACTTTGATAAGCGGAGCAGCATGTTCCAGCATCCAACTTACTGTTGCGTGACCTGCTTCATGAATAGCAATTGCTTTTTTCTCCTCAGGAGTTACAATTTTATTTTTCTTTTCTAAACCACCTATAATTCTATCAACGGCGTCTAAGAAATCTTGTTTGTCAACTGCAGTTTTGTTATTTCTTGCTGCAATCAAAGCCGCTTCATTACAAACATTAGCAATATCTGCGCCAGAGAAACCTGGAGTTTGTTTTGCTAAAAAGTCTACATCTAATCCTTCTACTTTTTTCAAAGGTGTTAAATGCACTTTAAATATTTCTCCGCGTTCGCGAATGTCTGGTAAGTCTACAAAAATTTGTCTATCAAAACGTCCAGCACGCATTAACGCTTTGTCTAAAACGTCAGCACGGTTGGTAGCTGCTAGT
>JAGNSF010000244.1 GCA_017988155.1 Flavobacterium sp.
AATTTAATTCTTTGGAAACAGTTGAATAAGGACCCGTAATAATAACATCTCCTTTTTTAAGACCTGTTAACACTTCAATATTAGTATCATCCTGAATACCAGTTTTGATTACACGAATTTTTGCTTTATTTCCCACTTTAACAAATACGCACTCAAATTTCTTATCGCTTTTCGGAGCTGATTTTTCAGCCTCTGGATCGTCTACTTTTATTTCTTTTACTGCGGCTGTATCTGATTTTACTACAACAGCACTAATTGGCACAGCTAAAACATTCTTTTTCTTTTTTGTAATAATATCAACGGTAGCAGTCATTCCAGGTCTAAAGGGAGAATAAGTTACTGGTTTACCTTCTAATAAATCTAGATACGATTCTTTTAAAATACGTACTTTAACTTTAAAGTTTGTCACCTGATCAGCCGTTAGTGCCGAACTTGCTGAGTTTGCAATACTGGTAACTACTCCTTTAAATTCTTTTTTCAAATAGGCATCTACTTCAACTTTTGCCTCGTCACCTACTTTAATTTTAACAATATCATTTTCATTTACATCCACTTCCACTTCCATGTTATTCAAATTGGCAACTCTTAAAATTTCAGTACCTGCCATTTGTTGCGTTCCTAAAACACGTTCCCCTAATTCAACATTAAGTACAGATACCGTTCCGTCTGCCGGTGCATATATAACAGTTCTTCCTAAATTGTCTTTAGCTTCAATTACTGTTGCAGAAGCGCTCTTTACATTGAAATATGCCGACTCTTTTGTTGACTTAGCCACCTCAAAAGCAGCAATAGATTTGTCCCAATCTGCTTTAGAAATAATTCCTTTTTGGAATAATATTCTGTTTCTTTCATAACTCGCTTTTGCTTCATTAAAACTAGCATCGGCTTGTTGCAATCCTGATTTAGTTCCAGATAAATTTGCTTGAGCTCTATTTAAACCAGAGGTATATAAATCTGGATTAATTTTAACTAAAAGATCTCCTTTTTTAACAACTTGTCCTTCTTTAATAGGTAATTCAATAATTTCACCCGAAACCATTGAGGCAATTTTTACTTCAATTTCAGGTTGAATTTTTCCAGTTGCTGAAACTGTTTCGATAATTGTTGAAGCATCGACATTAACCGTTTCAATTTCTTTACCTTCATCTTTATTACCAATTGTACCGGTTTTAGATAAAACGATTAATAACGTAATTAAAGCTACTGCTGATCCTATTAGGATGTATATGGTCTTTTTTGACATGATAAATTAGTTTTTAATGATTGGAATTCCGAAATAGAATTCAAGAATTTTAATTTTAAAAATAGAGTCGTATTTAGTTCTAAGTACTTCAGATTGAGCATTCACTAATAGGGTTTGAGCTTGATTGTAATCAAAAGAATTCATCAATCCTACTGCAAATTTTTCTTTGGCATAATTATACGCTTCTTGTCGTGCTTCAAATGATGATATTGCTGACTCATTAGCTTTTAATGCCCCTTTTGCATCTGTAAAAGCAGTATAAATTGTTCTCTCTAAATTCAAATTCTGTTGTTCTAACGCGATTGTAGCCTTTTGTAAATTTACTTTGGATCGTTCTACATTATTTTTAGTGGCAAGACCATTAAAAATTGGTATGGAAAGTTGAGCACCAAAAGATTGTCCTTTATTGTCGCTGAACTGAGTCCAAAAAGGATTAGCTGGTTTTGTAGATATAACCCCACCTGAAATAACGGCAACATCAGCATAGGAAATTCTAGAATTAAAACCATAAAATCCTTGTAACGATGGCTGAAATGCTCCTTTAGCAATTGCTAAGTTTTTCTGTGCAATTTCCAAATTAGTTTGGGCTATTTTCAATTCTGTTCTAGATTCTTTGGCTTTGTCAATAATTGCAGATGGTGATTGAGCTAAAATCGTAGCATTGTTATTAATATCCATCACATCAACCACATCAAAATTTTCAAAATCTTTAAGCTGCAATAACTGAGACAAACTCAATTTTGAAATTAAAAGTGTATTTTCAGCAGCCACAACATTTTGACGCGTTTGAGCTACACTTGCTTTGATATCTAACAAATCTCCTCTTGGAACAACACCCACACTAACTAATTCTGAAGAGCGCGCCAATTGTTTTTCGTTAATTGCAAGTTGTTCTAGTTGAACTTTAAGATTTTCTTTATTAAAAAGAACTTGTAAAAAAGCATTAGCTACATTTAAAGCAATGTCTTCTTGCATTTTTAATAATTGGTACTTTGAAGCAACTAATGCCAAATTAGCTCTACGAAGATTATTTTGATTTTGTAATCCTTTGTATATATCAATTCCTACATTCATCCCTGTAGAGGTAAATTGAGTGGTTTGATTTCGCAAAAGTCCAGTGGTGATATCCTGATTTAGACCAATGTTCCATGAATGACTTGTAGAGGCATTAATTGAAGGTAGTAAATTTCCGAATGCACTTTTTTTATCAATTGTTGCTGTTTGAGTGTCTAATTCAGATTGCTTGATCGATATATTATTCTCTAAGGCATACTTAACGCACTCTTCCAGAGTCCACTTCTTGGATTGTGCCTGAGTTATTAATCCCAAAAAGAGGATTGCAACCAAACTGAAATAACTATTTTTTTTCATAAACTTTGAATGAATGTTC
>JAGNSF010000245.1 GCA_017988155.1 Flavobacterium sp.
CGTTTCGGCAGCCACAATACACTCCTTTTTGCCATTATCATGTACACCATAAGTTTGGCCAACTTAGGTTTGGCTTCCAATCCTTGGGTATTGGCCTTAGGCTTGTTCTTTTTTGGTGTTTTTGGCAACTTGTCGAATATTTCTGTAAACACTCAAGGGGTATATACCGAAGGTTTGTTTAAAAGAACCATTATGTCGTCTTTCCATGGCATGTGGAGTTTGGCGGGTTTCACTGGCGCCTTTGTTGGACTCGGAATGTTAGCATTAGAACTTACGCCTTTCCAACATTTTGTTTGTGTTGGCGTTCTCGTATTGTCCTTGATTTCGTTCAACATCAAATACCTCATCAAAGCGGTCGAAAAACCGCAACCCAAAAAAGAAAAAGGATTCAGAAAACCCGATACGTTATTGATGTGGTTAGGCATCATCGGTTTCTGTTGTATGGCAAGCGAGGGGGTTATGTTTGACTGGAGCGGCGTTTATTTCAAAGATGTGGTAAAAGCACCTGGACCATTAGTAATTTTAGGCTATACTTCGTTTATGATTATGATGGCTAGTGGTCGTTTTTTAGGCGATCGTTTCATTCAAAAATTTGGACGAAAAAGAGTGATGCAAATCAGTGGCGTGGTGATTTCGAGCGGTCTTTTTACGGCGGTCTTTTTCCCTTATATCGTTCCGTGTACCATCGCTTTTATGTTTGTAGGGCTAGGTGTTTCCACTATTATTCCTACCTTGTATAGCATTGCTGGAAAACATTCCGAAATTCCTACTGGCGAAGCTTTAACAGCGGTTTCAAGTGTAAGCTTTTTAGGGTTTTTAATGGGGCCGCCTATTATTGGTTATGTAGCCGAAGCTTTTGGATTGCAATTTTCTTTTGCTTTCATTGGAATCTTTGGAGTTTTCATCTCGTTTATGGTGTCAAAGATTAAAACGGCGGAGTAATTCAATTTACGATATACGAAGTACGATTTACGATATACGGTTTAGAACACAGATTGAAGAAATTTGGGGAATCAGGAAAATCTTAATTCGCTTAATTCTTTAATGGTTCAAAAAATCCGTTGAATCAGTGTAATCTGTGGCAAAAAACTTAGCGTCCTAGTGGCTTGGTGGCAAAAAAGGCAAAAAAACATCCCCACAGCATCAATCAATAAATAATTTCACTACTTTTATCTTTAGAATTGGATCACAATACCACACTGCCAATTCTTTTCCAAAAACGAATTTTATTAGTTATTACTTTTCAAAACAATACACCCATTATTGTTTTGTAAGCTACTCTTTTCATTTAATCCCAAATTGTATGAAAACTCTTTGCCTCCCCTTATGTTTTCTGTTGTTTTCATGTCTGCTTTTTGCTCAAAAAGAGACCGTCATTTCAGGAAAAATTATTGATGCTAAATCAAAAAATCCGTTAGCGTCTGTTGTAGTTGCTATTCAGAATGCGAATACTATGCAATTGACTACTAGCGATGGAAAATTCCAATTGAATACCGGTTTGAAGGGAAGCCAATTGCTTCTATTTCACAATCAAGGGTACAAAGACAAGCTAGTTTCGGTACAAATTCTACAGAATAAGACAATTGATTTAGGCACAATTCCGCTAGAAGAAGACGATGAAGCAAAAGAACAAGCGTCCATAATCTCCATTTTGGATAATGATTTAGACGAAGACAATAGCGGTTCCGAGAGCACTTCGGGATTATTACAGGCTTCTAAAGATGCTTTCCAACAAGCTGCAGCCTTCAATTGGGGACAAGCTCGTTTTCGGGTGCGTGGGCTAGACAGCCAATATGCAAAACTCATGATTAATGGGATGGCAATGAACAAAATCTATGATGGTAGACCGCAATGGGGCAATTGGGGTGGCATTAACGACGTGTTGCGCAACCAAGAAATTGCCATTGGCACCAACCCTTCCGATTATGCTTTTGGCGGCATTTTGGGCTCACAAAACATCAGCAC
Organism: Flavobacterium sp.; assembly: GCA_017988155.1. Classification (GTDB taxonomy): domain Bacteria; phylum Bacteroidota; class Bacteroidia; order Flavobacteriales; family Flavobacteriaceae; genus Flavobacterium. The sequence continues at coordinate 1,966 of JAGNSF010000245.1, forward strand.
ACAGGCATCAACTTACCGAAAAGGAACTCGAATATCCTTTTCAGGAACCAATACCAATTACAGCTGGCGAACTATGGTTTCGTATGCTTCGGGAATGAGCAAAAAAGGATGGGCTTTTGTGTTTTCGGCTGGAAAACGCTATACCAACGAAGGCTATTTTGAAGGCACAACTTATGATGCCAATTCAGTTTTTACCAGTATTGAAAAGAAACTTACTAATCGAAATTCGCTCAACTTTACGGCATTTTTCACACCAAATTCCCGAGGAAAAAACTCACCAAATACGGATGAAGTAACCGCTTTAACCTCGATCAGGTACAATTCCTATTGGGGTTTTCAAAACGGGAAACAACGCAATTCAAGAACCAAAACTATCGAAGAACCGGTTTTGATGCTGAACGATTATTTCAAAATTAATGCAACTACCCAACTCCATTTAGGTGCGCTTTACCAATTTGGAAAAATTGGGAATTCTAATATTGATTACCAACATGCTAACAGCCCCGTTCCCTCTTATTATCGAAAAATGCCCAGTTACTTTAGTTCTTTATACGCCAAAGATGAGGGGGAATTTTCGGGTGCTTTTACACCCGATTTGGTGAATGCCGAGTTAAACAAAACGGCTTTTCTAGCACAACCTCAAATCGATTGGGCAGCACTATACCA
>JAGNSF010000246.1 GCA_017988155.1 Flavobacterium sp.
CTTTACCGCTTAATTCTAGTGAAATAAGAGCAATAACTTCCAGTTCTCTTTCTGTTAAAAGAGTGTTAGCTAATGAAAAATCAGGGTTCACTTTTTGGTTGTCTTTTGTGACCAAATTGAAAATTTTTTCTCTAACCGATTTGCAAAAATAATCTTCTCCATTATGAACTGCTTGAATGGCTTCAACTATATTTTCACCCGCACATTTTTTAGTTAAATAACCATTGGCTCCTAATCGCATGACTTCCTTGATTAATTTTAAATCATCATAGCTAGACAATATGATAACTTTACAAGGAATACCTTTTTGTGCAAATTCTTTAATTACTTCAATGCCATCTTTTTCAGGCATATTCAAATCTAAAATTAGTATTGCAGCCTTGGTATCAATTACTTCTTGATAGAGATTAGTTCCATTTAAGGAAAAACCAACTACTTCAAAGTTTGGGATTGTATTTAATAGTACATGAATCCCATCAAGAAGCACTTGGTGGTCATCAGCTAGGTAAATTTTTATTGTATCTTCCATAGATTTTGGGTTGTCTTGTTTTCAAATGTAAGAAAATTTAGCTAAGACTTCTTTTTTTTGTTCCAAAATTCATTGTAAATAAAAAACCCGAACTATTACATTCGGGTTTTTTTCGCACTAATAAACTAAGTTTATAGGTTTACCTCAATCGATCCACAGATTTTACAAGATCTTCATCCTTCTTGATGGCCTTATTAGCAAAACCTAATAATACGATAGCCAAGATAGGTAGAAACATCCCAATACCCTTCTCAGAAACTGCAGGAGTTTCTCCGGATAAGTTTAGTGAATGATAAACAAATAATCCTAATAAAATTAAATTTAATATGATGTTCAATCTGCCTATTACAAATTGATGTTGTCTCTTTTTATAGGAAATAATACTCAACAAACTCAAAGTAGTACTCAAACCAAAAAGTATTACATACAATTGATTTTGCATGAACAAATAATCTTTACCATCTACAGTTTCCCACAATGGAAAAACAAATGGAAGTACTCCCGTAATTACGAAAGATAGAATTAAATATAAGGTTTGAATTCTTTGTATCATTAGGTATAAATCTTGAACAAAAATAAAGTTTCTTTTTTACAAATACTATTGTGAGATAAAAAAATATTCGTATTATTGCATTGTATAAGCGTAAGCACTTCATCTTGCGTACAATCCATAAAAAAGTTTACTACTTATCTTTCGCATTTCATTTCCAAAAAAATAAATTAAATACAAGAACATTCATGTTTGATATTTCTGCATTAAAAAACATGAAGCTTTCTGAGCTTCAAGAAATTGCTAAATTAGCTAAAACCATTAAGTTTGCCGGCGTTAAAAAAGAGGATTTGATTGTTCAGATTTTAGAAAAACAAACAAAGTCTTCTGGTGAAGATACTTCATCAAAAGAAGTGACTGTTGAAAAACCTAAAAGGGTAAGAATACTGCCTTCAAAAAAAGAAACTATTCAGTCTACTACTATGGATGGCTCTGTGGATGATTCCCAAGTGGTTCCAACTACATCTTCAGAAGATCTTGCTAAAGTATCCAACTCTGAAACGGAAAATACCGACACTAAAGTTGTTAAATTTAGTAAATCGGCTTACGAACAAAAGATAGCTAAAAAAGAGAAAGTAGCTCCTAAAGAAAATGTAGGAGAACTTGAATTGCCTTTGGAATCATCTACAAGCGAAGTTACAGATGCACCTGTTATAAATAAAAAAGTCAATCCGAACCAATTAAATAAACAAAATCAAAACCCAAATCAGAGCGGGAATCAAAATCAGAATCCGAACCAAAAGAACAAGAAAAGTAATTTTGGTCACTCGGATTATGAGTTTGATGGAATCATTGAAAGTGAAGGTGTGTTAGAAATGATGCCTGATGGATATGGTTTTTTGCGTTCTTCTGATTATAATTATTTGGCTTCGCCAGATGATATTTACTTATCTACTTCTCAAATTCGATTATTTGGTTTAAAAACTGGAGATACTGTAAAAGGAGTAGTACGTCCTCCAAAAGAAGGGGAAAAATTCTTTCCATTGGTTCGCGTATTAAAAATCAACGGACATGACCCACAGGTAGTTCGTGATCGAGTTTCATTCGAGCACCTAACACCTGTTTTTCCAAAAGAAAAATTCAAATTAGCCGATAAACAAAGCACTATTTCGACTCGAATTATTGATTTGTTTTCTCCAATTGGAAAAGGACAACGTGGTATGATTGTAGCACAACCCAAAACAGGAAAAACTATGCTGTTGAAGGATATAGCTAATGCGATTGCAGCGAATCATCCTGAAGTCTATTTGATTGTTCTTTTGATTGACGAACGTCCAGAAGAGGTAACTGATATGCAACGTAGTGTTCGTGGAGAAGTTATTGCTTCTACTTTTGATAGAGAACCTCAAGAACACGTTAAAATTGCGAATATTGTTTTGGAGAAAGCCAAACGTTTAGTAGAGTGCGGTCACGATGTAGTTATCCTTTTGGATTCGATTACTCGTTTAGCGAGAGCCTACAATACAGTACAGCCAGCTTCTGGAAAAGTATTGAGTGGTGGGGTAGATGCTAATGCTTTACAAAAACCAAAACGTTTCTTTGGAGCAGCTC
>JAGNSF010000247.1 GCA_017988155.1 Flavobacterium sp.
AAGCAAATTACTCAAAAGTTAAAACGCGCAGGGGAGAGTTTAGAAATAGCTATTTTAGACCATGTAATAGTGACTGATACGGGTTATTTCAGTTTTGTAGATCAAGGAATTTTGTAAAAATGGGAATGAAAAATAATACTATACAGCACGTTTTTTTTGATTTGGATCACACACTTTGGGATTTTGATAAAAATTCTGAAATGGCGTTTGCCACTATTTTTAAGCAAGACCATCCTGAAATAGCAATAGCTGATTTTATAGAGAAATACGCTCCGATTAATCAGGCGTGTTGGAAGTTGTATCAGTACGACAAAATTACACATGAAGAATTGCGTTACAAAAGGCTTAAGGATTCTTTTGACGCTTTAAATTATTCCATTTCAGACGCAGCGATCCATCAAATGGCGGAGGATTATATTACTTTTTTACCAGACAATAATCATTTGTTTGAAGGAGCCATAGAAATATTAGAGTACCTGAATGGTAAATACCAATTGCATATTATTACTAACGGATTTGCCAATGTTCAGTATAAAAAAATAGCCAATTCGAAGATTGATACGTATTTTAAAACGATTACCAATTCTGAGATGGCTGGAGTTAAGAAACCCAATCCTATTATATTCCAACATGCTTTGGACTTAGCTCAAGCCCAAAAAGAGAATAGTATTATGATTGGCGACTGTCTCGAAGCGGATGTACAAGGAGCAATTGATTTTGGTATGGATGCTTTGTTTTTTAATTCAAGTAGTGAAATCACACCTGAAGGAATTATTGAAATTACCCATTTATTAGAACTTAAAAACTATTTATAATTATGAAAAAATTAGTATTTGTATTCATTTTGATTACATCATTTAGCTTTGCTCAAAGCGTTAATAACTACAAAGCAGTTATTGTGCCTTTGAAATTCGATTTTATTCGTACGAATAACCAATACCGTCTTTGTACAATATCAAAAGCAAATTTAATCAATGCTGGGTTCGCGGTTTTTTATGCAAATGAAATTCTTCCAAAAGAATACTCGGATCGTTGTGATTTATTGTACTATGATATCGTGAAAGAAAATGCTTTTTTAGCCACCAAATTTCACATTGAATTAAAAGATTGTAGCGGAAACTTAGTTTTTAAATCGGAAACAGGTTACACCAAAGAAAAAGATACAGAGTTGGCCTATTCTGATGCTTTAACCAAGGCTTTTGTATCAGTTAATAATTTGCACTATAAATTTGAAAAATTAGTTGTTACTACTCCTGTAGTTGAATTAAAAAACGAAGTTGTTCCAGTTGTTGCATCTGTAGTTTCAACCGCTATAATTGAAAAATCAGATTCAAATTTGATGTATGCTCAAGCAACTGCCAATGGGTATCAGTTAGTAGATGCAAGTCCGAAAGTGGTATATAAATTGTATGCTACCTCTCGCTCTGATTTGTTTATCGCAATGAAAGGAAATAACCAAGGGATTTTGATTCAAAAAGAGAATCAATGGTTTTTTGAGTACTATGAAAACGAAAAATTAGTTTCAGAAAAAGTAGCGGTAAAGTTCTAGTAACCGTATTTTTCTTTCCATCTGTTTTTTAGGAATTCTCTAGTTGAGTTTTCTCGAGTATTATTTCCAGGCTCGTATATTGGAGTTCCTGCAATAGTTTCGGGTAAAAATTCTTGTTCGGCAAAATTATTAGTATAATCATGCGAATATTTATACTCTTCGCCATATCCTAATTCCTTCATCAATGGAGTAGGCGCATTACGCAAATGAATTGGAACGGTAAGGTCGCCTGTTTGTTTAACGATTTGTTGCGCCTTGCCTATGGCTTGATAGGATGCGTTACTTTTGGGAGAAGTCGCTAAATACACAGCACATTGACTTAGGATAATTCGGCTTTCAGGATAGCCAATAGTGGCGACCGCTTGAAAGGTATTGTTTGCCATTATAAAGGCAGTAGGATTGGCATTGCCTATATCTTCGCTAGAAAGAATAAGCATGCGTCTCGCAATGAATTTTACATCTTCACCGCCTTCAATCATTCGGGCAAGCCAATAGACGGCTCCGTTGGGATCGCTCCCACGGATGGATTTAATAAAGGCCGAAACGATATCGTAATGCTGTTCTCCAGTTTTATCGTACAAAACGGTGTTTTGTTGCACTAACTCGAGTACCCGATCGTTAGTAATTAAAATTTCAGCCTCATTGGAGGCATTTACGACCAATTCGAAAAGATTTAATAGTTTGCGGCCATCACCGCCAGAAAGTCGTATTAGCGCTTCTGTTTCGGCTAAATTTATTTTTTTTTCTTTTAAAATACTGTCTTTTTCTATTGCGCGATGAAGTAATACCTCTAAGTCTTTTTTATTAAAAGGATTCAAAGTGTATACTTGACAGCGCGATAATAATGCCGGAATAACTTCAAAACTTGGATTTTCTGTAGTGGCTCCAATTAATGTAACCCAACCTTTCTCAACCGCTGCTAATAAGGAATCTTGTTGTGATTTGCTAAAGCGATGAATTTCATCGATAAACAAAATAGGATTTTTTGAAGTGAAAAGTCCGCCACTTTGTTTCGCTTTTTCAATAACGTCCCGAATATCTTTCACTCCAGAATTAATTGCGCTTAGAGTGTAAAAAG
>JAGNSF010000057.1 GCA_017988155.1 Flavobacterium sp.
CCAAAACTCACGATTTGGTCGTAAACAAAATTATAATTTGGTGATTTATTGTGTGCTAAAAAGTATTCTAAATCAGCAAACTGATCGTTAACGGCAGTAAATACAAGGTCTTTGTCGTTTTCAAACAAATCCAACAAGATTTGATTATGGTATTTTTTTATTTCTTGAACAGATGCACTTAACTCAGGAGATTTTTCAAAATAATTTTTGATAACTAATTCTAACGCATTAGTTGTTTTTCCCATGGCAGAAACCACTAATAGGACATCTTCATAACCTGCCTTTTGTAATACATCATATACGTTTTTGATTCCATCGGCATCTTTTACTGAGGCCCCGCCAAATTTGAATATTTTCATAATATGTATGCTATTTTAATTTATTTTCAACAAAATAATGGATGCTTTCTTCGTTCATTTGGGCTATTTTCCATTCATTAAAAACCTTCGCTCCTGAATTTTCATAAAATTCAATAGCCGGGGTATTCCAATCCAGTACAGCCCATTCAATTCGTCTTACTTTATCTATTTTTCCCTGCTTAATTATTTCTGAATACAATGCATATCCAATTCCTGTCCCTCTCATGCTTTGTTTTACTACTAAATCTTCAAGATGAATAGTTTTTCCTTTCCAAGTAGAATAACGATAATAATACAAAGCAATACCAACAATGTTTTGATCTACTTCGGCTACAAATACATGAAATAATGGATGAGATCCAAAACCATCACGGATTAAATCATCTACTGTTATAACGACAGCGTCAGGTTCTTTTTCAAAATCCGCTAATTCTTGAATAAGAGCCAAAACTCCTTTCATATCTTCCGGCTTTCCTTTTCTTATTATCATGGTATTTTTATTAATTCAGGTCTTGGATATTAGTTAGTTATATTTAAAATATAAATATTAATTTCATTATAGGTTCAATTGTCGCAAACTAACGAAATATTATTGAAAACATTTTCACAAAATACACGATATTTGTGACTTCAAAACAACTACAACGATTTTGTAATGGAACAAAGAAACACAACTCTAGGAGAATTTATTATTGAAAATCAAACAGCATTTCAGTATTCGTCAGGAGAATTGTCCCGGATTATTAATTCGATTCGATTAGCAGCAAAAGTAGTAAATTATAAGGTGAACAAAGCGGGACTTGTTGATATAGTTGGTGCTGCTGGAGAACAAAATATTCAAGGGGAAGATCAGCAAAAGTTGGATGTGTATGCTAACGAGGTATTTATTCAAACTTTAATAAATAGAGAAATTGTTTGTGGAATCGCATCAGAAGAAAATGATGATTTCATAACTGTTCAAGGTTCTGATAATAGCCATAATAACAAATATGTAGTTTTGATGGATCCTTTGGACGGGTCGTCTAATATTGATGTGAATGTTTCTGTAGGGACTATTTTTTCTGTTTATAGACGTATTACACCTATAGGAACTCCTGTTACTTTAGATGATTTTTTACAACCAGGAATTAATCAAGTTGCAGCAGGTTATGTGATTTACGGAACTTCTACAATGCTTGTATATACAACAGGTCATGGTGTGAATGGGTTTACATTAAATCCTGCAATAGGAACTTTTTACCTTTCACATCCCGACATGAAATTCCCGCAAACTGGGGCTATTTATTCTATTAATGAAGGAAATTACACCCACTTCCCATTAGGAGTAAAAAACTATCTTAAATTTTGTCAATCTGAAGAAGAGGATAGGCCTTATACCTCAAGGTATATAGGAAGTTTGGTTTCTGATTTTCATCGTAATATGATAAAAGGAGGTATTTACTTATATCCAACTTCTTCTAAATCCCCTAAAGGAAAATTGAGATTATTGTACGAATGTAATCCGATTGCTTTTATAGCGGAGCAAGCTGGAGGGAAAGCTTCAGATGGTTTCAATAGAATTATGGAAATTCAACCTACAGAGTTACATGAACGGGTTCCTTTTTATTGTGGTAATTATGAAATGGTCAAAAAAGCCGAAGAATTCATGACAGCTGCCAATCAAATAAAAAGCTCTTAAATGAAAGAGCTTTTTATTTAGTTGAATTGAAAATAATGACTATTTATACATATTTTTCATTTCATAAGTAAAAGTGTCTAAATCTACTTTTTTATCTAACAACCTCAATGCTTTGTGAATGATATAGCCAACATTACTTGGAGTGAAACCTAAAGCAATTCCAAACTTCTCCAATAATTTTTCTTGAATATCACCTAGATGATGGTCAATGTGTACCATTCGCCCTAAGTCATATAAACGTTCTAATCTTTCGTTATAAGAATAGGGAGGGTTAATAGGATACAATGAAGGGTTTTCTAAAATTTCTTCATATTCTGAAGCAGAAATTTGAAGATTTGTAGCTAATTTATCTAGAAAAGCTTTTTCTTCTGCTGAAGAATGTCCATCAGCAAGTGCCACGCGAACTATGGCTGAAAAATGACCTTTGTTTCTTGTTTTGAATTCGCTATCAAATAAATCTGAAAATGACATAATAAATGTGTTTAATGATTACTATAAAGGTACAAATTTTTTCAAAAACAGACTACTTTCATTGGTAAATTTGGAGTGTTTTTTATTTGTGAAATTATTTCTTAGGCTATTAAATTCGCCTTTTCAAAATTAATTGTAAGTTTACCAATAATTAGAAATTTGGAAAATATATGTCAGAATTTTGGGTTTACTTTCAAATTGGCCTCCATCATGTTTTAGATATTCAAGCCTATGATCACGTGTTGTTTTTACTGGCTTTGGTTATTCCATTCACTTTTAAAGATTGGCAAAGAATTCTACTTTCAGTAACTATATTTACTATTGGCCATACAGCTGCTTTAGTATTATCAGTGTATAATATAGTTGTTGTTAAAGCCAATTTGGTTGAATTTTTAATTCCAATAACTATACTGCTAACTGCAATTTATAATTTAATTACTGTTGGTAAATCAACTAAAAAGGACCGAATCAATTGGGTTTTTATGATTACACTTTTTTTTGGTGTAATACATGGATTGGGTTTTTCTAACTATTTTAATACGCTATTAGGCGGTACTTCTAGTTCGAAATTACTTCCTTTGTTAGAATTTGCTCTTGGAATTGAGGGAGCGCAGATGGCTGTTGTAATAGCTGTATTAGTAGTAGCCTATTTGGTTCAATCTGTATTTAAATTTTCAAGACGAGATTGGATATTAGTGGGTTCGGCTTTTGTAATTGGAGTAGTTATGCCTATGATAATTGAAAATGAAATTTGGAATCAATAGTAGTATGGAAGATAAAAAATTAAATAAATATGACAAAGCCTATTTGCGAATTGCAAAAGAGTGGAGTCAGCTATCGTATTGTAAACGCAAACAAGTTGGCGCTATCATTGTTAAAGATCGTATGATTATTTCAGATGGTTACAATGGAACACCTTCTGGTTTTGAGAATTGTTGTGAAGATGAAGAAGGTTTAACCCGTTGGGATGTTTTACATGCTGAGGCTAATGCGATTTTGAAAGTGGCGCGTTCTACACAATCTTGTGAAGGGGCTACCTTATATATTACCCTTTCTCCTTGTAAAGAATGTAGTAAATTAATTCATCAATCGGGAATAAAACGAGTAGTCTATCAAAACGGGTATCGTGATGATTCAGGACTTCAGTTTTTAATAAAAGCCGGGATTGATGTACAGCATATTGCTGTTTTAGAAGAATAATTATTCTTTGACACTATCGTGAACTTGCACAGCTTTGCCATTGTTCCATAGGGAAAGCACGTCTGTTGCAACTGCTGCTCCACTTCCTGCAGCTATCGTAAGTTGACTTCTACAACCTGCAAGTGTTCCAATTACATATATACCTTCAGTTACTTTATGGTCGGTGTTTTGTAATTGTATGCGTTGTTTTTCAACTAATGATTTTTGGTGGGGCTCTACAAATTCATTGAGACCTTGAATATTAAATGTGTTGGCAGAACCGATACCTATAATTATGTATTTTGTCTGGTAGGTATTTTTATTTGAAATAACGGTAAATTCGGGAAACGCTCCTTGAATTTCAATTATTTTTTCATTTGGAATTTGAATTATGTGTGGGTACATTTCAGAAAGATGCGCAGTGCTTTCGTGTAATAATTCAGAACCTAATTTGCCAGGAGCAATTCCATATGCATTATTGAAAACCGCTTCTTGTAATGCAGAAGATTTTTGGTGCGTAAAAATCCCAATTTTTTTCTCAGACGCAAAAGGTTTGTTTTTAGCAGAGCCTAAAACAAGTGCGCAGGATATGCCAGACACGCCTCCTCCAATAATTAAGGTGTCATATTGATTATTCATTCATTCTTTTTTCAATCTCTTTTGACATTCTGAAAATCAAAAGAATTAAAATGGCACAAAAAGAGGCCGCAATTCCTATTAAAGCATACATGCTTTCTCCTGCAAATAAATCGTTAAAGTTTAATCGAGTTGCATTAAAAATAAGCAATGCCGACGCTAAAAGAATTAAGACAAGTGTAAAAATTTTCATAAGTTGGGTATTAAAATTCCGATTTTATTTGACTTAAAAATGGAGTGGTAAATTTATAAAATAAAAAGTTACACAAACAAACCTTTAACATTAGCAGCAAATAATTTAACAGCAATAGCTAAAAGGACTACCCCAAAAGCCTTTCTAATGACCCCAAGACCATTTTTACCAAGCATCTTTTCTAGTCTAGAAGATAATTTTAAAACAATATACACTAATATTAAATTCAAGATAATCGCAATAAGAATATTGATAGTATGAAATTCAGATCGCAATGAAAGGAGTGTAGTCATAGTTCCAGCCCCTGCAATTAAAGGAAAGGCAATAGGCACGATAGAGGCAGAACTGGATTCTTCATCCCTGTAGATTCGGATACCTAAAATCATTTCCAAGGCAATGAAAAACAAAACAAAGGATCCTGCAACTGCAAATGAATGGACATCGATTCCGATTATTTTCAAAAACTCTTCTCCAATAAATAAAAAGACAATCATAATTATTCCTGCAACTATTGATGCTTTTTCAGATTCAATGTGTCCATGCTTAGTTCGTAAATCTACAATAATAGGTATACTGCCTACAATGTCAATTACAGCAAATAATACCATTCCAACGGTTAAAATCTCTCTGAAGTCAATTTCGAACATATCTTTTTTTTGCTGTAAAGGTACACTTTTAAAGAAATTAATTGGTAATGTGCAACTTGAAGAGGTTAAATTAAAGATCAATTTTGTGTAAATTACTTCGGCTGCTTTGATTACCTTTGTGCTTCATTATTCAATATATGTACCCAATGTTTCAATTAGGAAAAACCATCGTTTCAGAAGAAATACTCGAGAGAGATTTTGTTTGTAATTTATCAGCTTGTAAAGGGAATTGCTGTATCGATGGCGATGCAGGTGCTCCGTTAAGTGAAGAAGAAACAAAAATAATGGAAGAGATCTATCCTAAAGTAAAACCTTATTTACGTCCAGAAGGCATAGCTGCCATTGAAGCGCAAGGAGCATGGGTTAAAGGTGAAGATGGTGATTTTGAAACTACCTTAATTGAAGGAAAAGATTGTGCCTATGTTATTTTTGATGGCGCAACGGCATTGTGTGGAATTGAACAAGCTTACAATGAAGGAATTGTAAGTTGGAAAAAACCAGTATCCTGTCATTTATATCCTATTCGAGTAAAAGATTTCACTGAGTTTACTGCGGTTAATTATGACAAATGGGATATTTGTAATGATGCCTGTACTTTAGGTAAAGAATTACAAGTTCCGGTCTATAAATTTGTCAAAGAAGCGTTAGTTAGAAGGTTTGGCGAAGACTGGTATTTGGAGCTTGAAAAAGTAGCAGTTGAATTAAAAAAATAATTCTACAACTCCCTTTTTTTTATAACTGTAGCAAAAGTAAAAAATCCTATATTTTACGGCACTACAACGATTTTTTATCGGTTTTAAAGTATTGATATTTAGCAAATTATGTTTTTGATTTAAAAGCCTTATAATTTTTAACTTTGTTAAAAACTAGGGCTGATTGTGAATAAGTTTGACTTTTATTAACCGCAATATTTCACAATCTTTGTAATCCCCAAACAATCCCAAATTTCACTTATTTTCAATCAAAAAAAATAAACCATAATTATGTCTGCTATCGAACCAATTTTACAAGAAAACAAAGATCGTTTTGTTATTTTTCCAATAAAACACCAAGATATTTGGGAATGGTATAAGAAACAAGAAGCGTGTATTTGGACCGCTGAAGAAATTGACTTGCATACTGATTTGAATGATTGGAATAACAAATTAAATGCAGATGAAAAATACTTCATCAAGCATATTTTGGCATTTTTTGCTGCTTCTGACGGAATTGTAAATGAAAATTTAGCTGAAAATTTTGTGTCTGAAGTACAATATCCAGAAGCGAAGTTTTTCTATGGTTTCCAAATCATGATGGAAAATATTCATAGTGAAACCTATTCTTTATTGATTGATACGTATGTAAAAGACGAAGCTGAAAAACACGAATTGTTTCATGCAATAGAAACGTTTCCAGCTATTAAAGAGAAAGCAGAATGGGCTTTGAAATGGATTAGCTCTGATTCTTTTGCTGAGCGATTGATTGCTTTTGCAGCTGTAGAAGGAATTTTCTTCTCAGGTTCTTTCTGTTCTATTTACTGGTTGAAAAAACGTGGTTTAATGCCAGGATTGACATTTTCAAACGAGTTGATTTCAAGAGATGAAGGAATGCACTGTGACTTTGCAGTTCATTTGCATAATAATCACTTGGTTAACAAAGTCCCAAAAGCTAGAATTACTGAAATTTTGACCAATGCATTGGATATCGAAAGAAAGTTCATTACTGAGTCACTTCCTGCTAGTTTAATTGGAATGAATGCCAATTTAATGACACAGTACTTGGAGTTTGTTACCGATAGACTTTTAGTAGAATTAGGTTGTGATAGAGTGTATAATTCATCCAATCCTTTTGATTTCATGGACATGATTTCGTTACAAGGAAAAACAAATTTCTTCGAGAAACGTGTTGGTGAATACCAAAAAGCAGGGGTGATGAATACAGATTCAGAAGCTCAAAAAATCACATTCGACGCCGATTTTTAATTCGAACTTGTTTGGATTCTAAATAGATTACCGCGCTGCGGCGCAAAAAAAACAATAACAAATACTCGAAAGCAAAGAAGGGATTTTTTGTTTTCTTAAAACCACAAGATTATGTATGTAGTAAAAAGAGACGGCCATAAAGAGCCGGTAATGTTTGACAAAATCACAGATAGAATTAAAAAACTATGTTATGGTTTAAATGATTTAGTTGATGCTGTAAAAGTAGCAATGCGTGTGATTGAAGGATTGTATGACGGTGTTACTACATCAGAACTAGATAATCTTGCGGCCGAAACCGCAGCGTCGATGACGATAGCACATCCAGATTATGCACAGTTAGCAGCGCGTATTGCAATTTCTAACTTGCATAAAAATACCAACAAATCATTCTCAGAAACGATGAATGAAATGTATCATTATGTAAATCCAAGAACGAACCAAGCTTCTCCTTTATTGTCAGAAGAAGTGCATAAAGTAATACAAGAAAATGCCGAATTTTTAAATTCGCATATCATTTACAATAGAGATTTTAATTACGATTACTTCGGATTTAAAACTTTAGAGCGTTCGTATTTGTTGCGTATTAACGGAAAAATTGTGGAGCGTCCACAACATATGTTAATGCGTGTTTCGGTTGGAATCCATATGAATGATTTGGATTCAGTTATTGAAACTTACGACTTAATGTCGAAAAAATTCTTTACGCATGCAACACCAACATTGTTCAATGCTGGTACACCAAAACCACAAATGTCTTCTTGTTTCCTTTTGGCTATGCAAGATGACAGTATTGATGGAATTTACGATACATTAAAACAAACCGCTAAAATTTCACAATCAGCTGGAGGAATTGGATTGTCAATTCACAATGTGCGTGCAACAGGTTCTTACATTCGTGGAACTAACGGAACTTCAAACGGAATTGTTCCTATGTTGAGAGTATTTAACGATACGGCTCGTTATGTAGATCAAGGAGGAGGAAAGCGTAAAGGAAGTTTTGCGATTTATATCGAAACTTGGCATGCTGATATTTTTGATTTCTTGGATTTGAAAAAGAATACAGGAAAAGAAGAAATGCGTGCTAGAGATTTATTCTTTGCCATGTGGACTTCTGATTTGTTCATGAAACGTGTACAAGAAGATACTACTTGGACCTTAATGTGTCCAAATGAATGTCCTGGATTGTATGATGTATATGGAGACGAATTTGAAGCGTTGTATACTTCATATGAAACTCAAGGCAAAGGTAGAAAAACGATTAAAGCACGTGAATTATGGGAAAAAATCCTAGAATCTCAAATTGAGACTGGAACCCCATACATGTTATATAAAGATGCGGCCAACCGTAAATCAAACCAAAAGAATTTAGGAACAATCCGTTCGTCTAACTTGTGTACCGAGATTATGGAGTACACTTCTAAAGACGAAATTGCGGTATGTAACCTGGCATCGATTTCGTTACCAATGTTTGTTGAAAACGGAAGTTTCAACCACCAATTGTTGTTTGATGTTACTAAGCGTGTGACTCGCAACTTGAATAAAGTAATTGATAGAAATTACTATCCTGTAAAAGAAGCAGAAAATTCTAATTTACGTCACCGTCCAGTAGGTCTTGGTGTACAAGGATTAGCAGATGCTTTCATTATGTTGCGCATGCCGTTTACAAGTGATGAAGCTAAAAAATTAAACCAAGAAATCTTCGAAACATTATACTTTGCTGCAGTTACTGCTTCAATGGAAATGGCTAAAGAAGAAGGCCCATATTCTACTTTCAAAGGATCTCCAATTTCTCAAGGAGAATTCCAACACAACCTTTGGGGAATGAAAGACGAAGA
>JAGNSF010000248.1 GCA_017988155.1 Flavobacterium sp.
TTCAACTTAATAATTTCGAATTGACAGAGAAAAAAACTTTATTTTGATTATAAAACCAATGGTAATTAAAAAGCAGTCTAATCTATTTTCTGAAAAAAAAAGGCTATCCAAAACCGGATAGCCTTTTTTATAATTTAATCTACTTTTTATAAATCAGCTTTTGCTTTTTTAGGTTCTGCAAATAAACCATCCACTGTAACGCCTAAGAAGAATGTACGTCCTATGAAAGGACCGCCGACATTTGTTCTAAATTCTTCTCCATTTAAATTAGTACCAGTAAGGTTGGTAGCACCTAATTTTAATTGTGTTTTGGCTTCTACAAATGTATAACTTACCATTGCATCTAATGAACCATAGTTATCAACTACTCCACTTGCAAAATCGCTTGTCCAATCAAATGCACTTTGCCATTTGTATGAAATATCAAATCCAAAATTATTACCTACATTTCTGTTGCCTAATCCTAATACAAAACGATGGTTAGGTGTATTAAATCCTAAATCTTCAATTATTACTGTAGTATCTTTTGCTTTAAAATCAAGATAAGAATAGTTACCACTAAATACATATCCTTTCTTAATTCTATAACTCATGCCAATTGCAGAACCCCAAGAATAAACTTTCCCAGCTGTATTCACATAAGGTCTCCAAGTTGTTGGAGAACTTGCTCTACCTGCAAAAACATCATTTACACCATAAAGTGTTTTACCTTGGTGAGTTGTACTATCAATACTAACTACACTTGATTGAGTAATAAAATCTTCATAAATATTGAAGTATCCGTTTACATCCACAACAAATTTCTTAACAGCAGATTTATAACCGACTTCAATTGCAGTTAATTTTTCAGGCTTGATATAATCAAGATTTGTAACTTTCAATAATTGTTTTGCTTGCTCAAATGGGACACCTGATTTGCTAGCTAACACAAATGCATCATACGATTCAAGCGTCATCGAACCACCTTCATAAATGCCATAACGCTCTGCATTTGCTCTTGTGCCACCCAATAAAATATTTGTAGTTGGGAAATAAATGAATTGTGCTTGTGAATCTGGATTTCTAAAACCAGTTTGGTAAGAAGCCCTGAAGTTATGATTTCTTTTTTCACCCAAAGTAACTACCGATGAAACTCTTGGAGAAACAATGCCTTTAAAGTTTTCGTTTTTATCATATCTAACTGATGCAGCCAATTTCCATCTTTCTTGGAAGAATTTTTTTGTTAATTGGATAAATGCACCGTATTCGTTTATTTTAATTCTTTCAAAAACACCTGTTCCTTCAGGGTCTTGATTAAATACAGTTCCTTGAGTTGACAAGCTGTATTGACGGTGATTTCCACCAACCAAAATACCCATCCAATCTTTTACTAAACTAGTAAAATCATAAGTTGCTTCAGTATGAAATAATCTAGAATTGTCAATAAATCCTGCTCCTGGTAAGCCATCATCACCAGGTGTTTGGAATAAACCTGAACGCGTTTTTTCTACTATTGCTTGCCACTCTGGTGAACCTGGCTCAGCTACACCTTCATTAGCAATCAAATGAGCCACATCATGCGCCAAACTTCTTACTTCGTCTGAAAGAAATGATGGATTTTGATTTGTCAATTTAGCCAACGCTAGATTTACTGCTGCATAATACCCTACATATTCAGGTGCCCAAGCAGCTGATGTTTGCTTTAATCTTTCATTTGTAAAAGCACCCAAAGCTGTTAAGTTATAAGAATCTCCATCATTAGTTTGAGACATATAAGACCTAACCATCAAGTTTTTTCCTTGTATTTCGGCTTTTACATAATGTTGAAAAAAGTTTCTCAAAGCATATCTTTCACTTCCTTGGTAAACACTATTTCCACTACCTACTCTATATGCAGTAGAGATTTCCCAATCTTTCCCTGGTCTAAAGTGTAATGCGATATCTCCTTTCAATGAAGAAGCTCTTTGGTTGTCTAATAAATCTTCTTCTCTAAAACCATCGCGTCTCACATCAATAGGCGCTAATTTTGTAATATTGTCTCTTACATATTGACTAGCAGCAACAGTGTCATCGCTAAACAACAAGCCTGCCAATTGAGGACCTAAATTTGCAACTAAAGATTCCAAGGTAGCCGTACCGCCAAGGAATGGATATGGAACAAATATTCTATTTTCATCACCATAAGTATTCAAGCCGTCAAAATTCGGTTGATTTACGTTGTTCTTTCTTCCAGTATTTCTATCAGTAATATAATCATTTGCTCTCCAATCTGTCGCACCAAAATAAGATGCATTAACTTTGAATGCGAATTTCTCTTTAAATGCTTTTGCATATCTTACGCCAACAGTATACATTGGGTCGGCTCCATTTGCAGCTTTTGAATAAGAAAACCCACCTTTGCCTAATAAACTTAATCCCTGATAGTCAAATGGGTTTTTACTTGTCATCAACATTATACCATTAAAGGCATTTGGACCATAAAGTGCTGATGCAGCACCAGGTACTAATTCCACATTATGAATATCTAATTCTCCAATACCAACTACGTTTCCAGTAGGGAAGTTTAATAGTGGAGCTGCATTATCCATACCATCCATTAACTGAACAAAACGAGTATTTGA
>JAGNSF010000058.1 GCA_017988155.1 Flavobacterium sp.
CTTTTGGATTCGATTACTCGTTTAGCGAGAGCCTACAATACAGTACAGCCAGCTTCTGGAAAAGTATTGAGTGGTGGGGTAGATGCTAATGCTTTACAAAAACCAAAACGTTTCTTTGGAGCAGCTCGTAACGTAGAAAATGGAGGTTCGTTGAGTATTATTGCTACAGCCTTAACCGAAACAGGTTCTAAAATGGATGAGGTGATTTTTGAAGAATTCAAAGGAACAGGTAATATGGAATTACAATTGGATAGAAAAATTGCCAACAAACGTATTTTCCCAGCTATAGATTTAACTTCTTCAAGTACGCGTAGAGATGATTTATTGTTGGATCCTCAAACACTACAACGTATGTGGATTATGCGTAAATATTTATCAGATATGAATCCTGTAGAAGCAATGGATTTTATCAATGATCGATTCAAAAAGACTAAAAACAATGAAGAATTCTTGATTTCAATGAATGATTAATTCTTAACTATAATTGCAAAAAAAAGTCCCATTTGGGACTTTTTTTATTTTTAGCAATTAGTCTTAAGCATTTTTACGTTCTAACAAAGCCATATAAAAACCATCAAAACCTGATTCTGAAGCCAATATTTTTCGGTCTTCAACAAACTGAAATTGTTTTCCAATTTCAGTTGTTAAGAAACGTTGTACTTGTTCTTGGTTTTCCGAAGGTAAAATAGAGCAAGTAGCATATACTAATTTACCGCCTGGTTTTACAATTTTAGAATAGTTTTCTAAAACTTCGGATTGCACTTTACGGATATTGTCGATAAACTCAGGTTGCAATTTCCATTTAGCATCTGGGTTTCTTTTTAGAACTCCCAAACCGCTACATGGTGCGTCAATCAAAACTCGATCAGCTTTTTCGTGTAATTTTTTAATGACTTTAGTAGAGTCAATAATTCGATATTCAATATTGAAAGCACTGTTTCTTTTAGCTCTTAGTTTTAATTGCTTCAATTTACTTTCGTATAAATCCATAGCAATTAATTGACCTTTGTTTTCCATTAAAGAGGCAATATGCAAGGTTTTCCCTCCTGCACCTGCACAAGTATCCACTACACGCATTCCAGGTTTTACATCAAGGAAAGCTGCTACTAATTGCGAATTAGCATCTTGTACTTCAAAGAAACCTTGTTTAAAAGCATCAGTTAAGAATACATTCGCTCTTTCTTTTAAAACTAAAGCATCAGGCTGGTCTTTCAAAAATTCAGTTTCGATATTCAAATCCATTAAAATGGCTTTCAACTTTTCTTTCGTCGTCTTTAAAGTATTAACACGAAGAATTACTTTAGCCGGCTGGTTTTGAGCGGTAATTTCTTTTGACCAAACTTTTTCACCTAATTCTTTTACACCCAATTCGTCCATCCAATCTGGGATAGATTCTTTGAAGGTTCTTATTTTCGATAATTCATCAAAACGCCCTTTAATTTTTCGTTCAGGAGTTCCTTCTAATTGGCGCCAATCTGGAATTGGATACCCTCTTAAAACTGCCCAAACGGCAAAAATTCTCCATAAATTATCTCTGTCAAAAGGCTCTTTAACTTCTGCTATTTCAGAGTATAATCGCTTCCAGCGGACTATTTCGTATATGGTTTCGGCAACAAACTTTCTGTCGGAACTTCCCCAACGTTTGTCTTTTTTTAAGGAACGTGCTACCACTTTGTCGGCATATTCTCCCTCATTGAAGATAGCGTTTAAAGCGTCAATGGTAGTATAAACTAAATTTCTATGTAATCTCATTTTAAATAATTGAATTGCAAAGGTACTATTTATTGGTGTGAAAGCTAAATTTTAATCTTCTAAATAAAAAGACACTGTCGCGAAACAGTGTCTTTAGTATATGTCAACAATCTAGTTTTATTTAACTCTTGTCAAACCTATGTTTTCTGGTGCATGAAGTACTAATGGGAATTTTTCAATCTTCACAGAACTACTGTCTAATCCGAAGGCTCTTTCTTCAGATAAACTTAGTTTTTTAATGAAGAAATACGAATTCATGACTAATTTTTCATGCCATAATAAATCACTATCATTAGATAAGAATTTCTCAGATAATACAAACTTAAAGTCTCCAAGAATGTTGTTTTTGTTCAATGATTCGTATCGACTAGTGATATCCACTTCTCCATTTTTAACCATATCTTTCAAAACCTCACGGAACATTAAATTGATTTTAGTAGGCTCTCTAAATCCTAAGTTGAAATCAACTCGGTAAATGTCATCTTTTAAAATCTCAGTTACTTTATATTCTGTTTTATATGGTTCAGTAAGAATATTTACGTGAACAAACCAGTAAATATCAGCTCTTTTTGGTCTTTTTTGAAGTATAGAGTACATTACTTTTTCCTCAATTTCATCCACTCTTCCTGCATTGGTCATGTAGACTAAGTGGGTAGCATATTTAGGAATTGATAAATCAGCACTTAATTCCCCCAAGACTTTTTTATAATCTTCAATTTTAACAATTTTAGTATATGCTTTGTTGATTTTTTTAGCCACATACCAAATCGTCATGATGGATATCAATAGAATTGCAATACAAAGTGTCACATAACCTCCTTCTGAAAATTTCGTGATGTTTGCAGCTAAGAAACTAAATTCAATTGCCAAATAAATCGCAATAAGTGGAACATATAAAAACCACTTAACACGTTTCATTATTAAATAATAATTCAACAAAAGTGTAGTCATAATCATGCATAATATGATAGCTAACCCGTAGGCATGCTCCATATTACTCGATTCTTCAAAATGCAACACAATTCCAACGCATCCAATGAATAACAACCAGTTAATAGAAGGAATGTACAATTGACCTTTCAATTCAGTTGGGTATTTAATTTTGGCTTTTGGCCAAAAATTCAAACGCATAGCCTCGTTGATTAAGGTAAACGATCCGCTAATTAAAGCTTGAGACGCAATGACAGCAGCCAATGTAGCTACGACAATACCAATAGGTTGAAACCAATCGGCCATGATTAAATAAAATGGATTTCCATTTTTACCACCTAAACTAGCTAATGTTTCTCCTTCGTGGTGAATTAAGTAAGCACCTTGACCAAAATAATTTAATACCAATGCTATTTTTACAAAAATCCAACTAATTCTAATGTTTTTTCTTCCACAATGTCCCATGTCTGAATACAAAGCTTCTGCACCTGTTGTACATAGAAATACAAAACCAAGAACAAAAAATCCGTCAGGATGAATAGAAAGCAATTTGTAGGCATAGTAGGGGTTAATTGCATGAAGTACCTCGGTGTGTTTCGCGATTTGAAGTCCTCCTAAAACGGCTAACATGGTAAACCAAATTAACATCATTGGTGCAAAAAACTTACCAACCAACTTGGTTCCAAATTGCTGAATTGTGAAGAGAATAAATAAGATTCCAATAACTATTGGAATAGTATTGATTTCAGGATAAAAGGTTCTAACTCCCTCTACGGCTGAAGAAACCGAAATCGGTGGAGTAATAATTCCATCCGCTAATAAGGCGCTTCCGCCAATAATGGCTGGAACAATCAACCAACGAATTTTTGTTTTTTTAACTAAGGCATATAGGGCAAAAATCCCACCTTCACCATGATTATCGGCACTTAACGTAATAAGTACATATTTAATTGTGGTTTGCAAAGTCAATGTCCAAAAAACACATGATATTCCACCTAAAACAATGTCGGCATTAATGGTATGGTCGCCAAGAATGGCTTTCATTACATACAAAGGAGAAGTTCCGATGTCACCATAAATAATTCCTAAAGAAACTAATAGACCACCAAGTGTTAATTTACTGTGGAGATCTTTGTGCGCTACGCTCATGATAATGAATTAAAAAGTGGGCAAATTTACTCTTTTTAAATATATTAGGATAAAAAATAATAAAAAAACACGGATCTATGGTCCGTGTTTGTATTGAGCTTTATTGGATTATTAATTTCGAATAGAATTTCTTCTTGAATTCCGCTGATTTTTTATGTCTTGTGGGATAGTTACAAATTGTGTATTTCTTCTTTCAATTTCGACTTCTCTTATTTCTAATGGTTTGTTAGTTTGGTGTTCAGGTGCTGTAATTGTTCGTCTTGAAATAGTTTCAGGTCTAGAGTTGGTGTAACGATTTTTATAGGCTTTATAGTTGTCATCATTCCTTTTTGAATAATAGTTGTTTTCGTAATTGTATTTACGACTATAGTTCATTGGATTCTTTTGTCTGTATTTAGTATGATTATGTGGTTGCCAAGAATAATAGTGTTTAGGATAATAATTCCATTTCCAATTTGAATAATAAGCACGATAATTAGAATTCCAAAACAGACTCAATAGGGTTGGAGTTCTATAGTAAACAGGTTTGTAAATGAAATTAGTTCCATATAAATTTCTATTTCCAATAATTTGGATGTTAATTGAATTATAGTTGTTTTTCTCTACATATATTGTAGCCACATCTTGATATATGTCGCGATCAACCACAGCTTGAATTAAAACAAGATGAGAATTATTTTCAATTGATTCGACTACCCTCAAATAATCAACACGATTATCATTGTTTAAGTCTAAATTGGATACTTCAAGTTCAGGATCATTCAAACGCATTTCAAAATCTTCTAGGTTTTTTGCTTCTCCAAACAGAGTGGCTACTGTACTTAAATCTAAATCAGCACTAATTTTGGAATTCATTGCATTGATTTGAGTGTAGTTTTGTGCTTGTATTGGAGTAATGATACAAGTTCCAATTAGGGTCAAAAAGAATAGTTTAGTTTTCATAACAAGTCAATTTAGAGTTACTTTTTATAACTTTCCAATTACTATGCCAATAAATAAATGAACAATGCGCAAACATCTTAATTAATTGTATTTTAGCATTCTAAATTCGATTATTTATGAAAAAAATAATACTCTTTATAATTGTTAGCATTATTTTATGTTCTTGTAAATCAAATGATTTACACACTACTAATTACTTTTCATCCGTTACGATAGATACTTTATTACAGGATAAAATTAGTATTCGAGCGTTGCTTATCGATAAAGAGAAAATTTGGTATGCCGCTGATCAATCAAGATTTGGTTGCATTGATTTGAAATCAAATCAAAAGAAAGAAATTCAAATTCCTGCTGATAAAAATAGAGAGTACAGAAGTATAGCACAAACTAAGGAACACATTTTTATTTTGAGTGTAGCAAATCCAGCTTTATTGTACCGTATTTCAAAAAAAGATTTGAGTTATGAATTGGTCTACCAAGAAACTCATGAAAAAGTTTTTTATGATAGTATGCAATTTTGGAATGATATGGAAGGTATTGCCATTGGTGACCCCATAGAAGGAAGTTTTTCAATCATTACTACTCATGATGGAGGTAATTCTTGGCAAAAAACACCAACCAATCAAATCCCGAAATTAGAAGAAGGTGAAGCTGCATTTGCGGCTAGTAATACTAATATAGTTGTTAATGGAGATCATACTTGGATTGTTTCTGGTGGAATAAAAGCAAGGGTGTTTTATTCTAAAGATAAGGGAAAAAGTTGGGCAGTTTATAATACTCCAATTGTGCAAGGCAAACAAATGACAGGAATTTTTACGGCCGACTTTTACAATTCAAAAATTGGTTTTATTTCTGGTGGGAATTATGAAAATTTACCTCAAAATTTTGATAATAAAGCACAAACTAAAGATGGCGGTACAACCTGGGAACTAGTCGCTCAAAATCAGGGATTTGGATATGCTTCTTGTGTGCAATATGTTCCTAATAGTAAAGGGAAGGGATTAGTTTCAGTTGGAGCGTCAGGTTTGTTTTATTCAAAAGATAGTGGTAATTCTTGGGAGCAATTGAGTTCGGATTCCAGTTTATTTACCATTCGGTTTTTAAATAATTCTATGTCAATTGCAGCTGGAAAAAATAAGATAATCCGCATTCAATTTAAATAAAATGAATTGTATAAAATTATTCTCTACGTTGCCCCTTGTTTCGATATTGAGCTAATAATTTTCGATTGAAATCTTCTTCTGATTTTTTTAATCTGATAATTTTTGAAGCGGGTAAAATTCCTTTTAGATTCCCAATGAATTTTTTACGAAGTAAAAATACTTCCTCCTCATTATTTTCAATTTGGCTTAATAAAACACCGGCTTCTTTTTCATTTAATTTTTCCTTACCATCTCTTAAGCGTTTTATAAACGACCTCATTTTTAAATGTTTTAATTCAAATTCTTTTTCTTCAAAAGCATTATAAACAGGCCAGAATTTTTCGGCTTCTGATACGCTTAAATCGAGTTCAGAAGTTAAAAAAGCTATTTTCATCGTTTTGATTTGCTCTCTTTTTTCTTTCATCTTTTCGCCTTGAGCGTAAAAGTTAAAAGATATAAATAATAAAAGTGAGGTAACTATTTTTATCAATTTCATAATCTTGTTTTTTTCGATAATTTATTCTGTAATTAATCTTTCTAAATCGGAATTAGTTAGTAATGCATCTTCAATATTTTCATCATTTAAATGAATTGTTGATTCTAATTGATTTAAATCTTCCTGGTCTAATTCACTAATTAGTTCGTATTGATTTATATTGCTTTGATAAGTCAAATGATTTTCTAATGTAGATGCATCTAATTCGGAAGAATTGGCAATTAATTGATTATAAATAGGGAGCGTTAATCCAATAACTAAAATTGCAGCTATAGCAAAATAGATTTTTTTTCTTTTTTGGTATAACGGAATAATCAAAGTTTTTTCTTCGGTTAATTGAGCCGTGAATCTTTCAGAAAAATCATCAAAATAATGGTCTGGAACTGTAAATCCAGATTTAATTTTTGGTTCATTTTCTAATTTAAATTTTTTCATAGTATTGTTTTGACTATCAAGAGTTAAAAAGGTTTAATTGGATGTAACAAAAGCTTCTATTTTTTTTACAGCATGATGATAAGACGCTTTTAATGCTCCAACCGAGGTGTCTAAAATAACGGCAATTTCTTCATACTTTAATTCTTCAAAGTATTTCATTTTAAATACAAGTTGTTGTTTTGTGGGTAATAATGCAATTGCTTTTTGCAATTTAATCTGGATTTCGTCACCTTCAAAATAGACATCCGCCGCAAGGTTATCTATTATTTTTGTATTTAATTCTTCAGTTGAAATCTTGTTTTTCTTTGCTTTTTGTTTGATAAATGTTAGCGATTCATTGGTAGCAATTCGATACATCCAAGAATATAATTTGCTATCACCCTTGAAGTTTTTTAAGTTTTGAAATATTTTTATAAAAGTATTTTGTAAAACATCATCAGTATCATCATGATCCAAAACGATATTTCGAATATGAAAATAAAGTGGTTTTTGATAGGTAAGCAAGAGCTTTTGAAACGCTTGATTCTGCGTTTTTGGATTTAATAGTGATTCAATGAATTCCTTCTCGTCTTGCAAATTGCGATTTTATCAATTTAGAATAAAAAATAGTATAAAGGTTTAATCTGATCAATTAATTTCCGTTTCATTGCTTTCACTTGTAGGCAGAACTTCAGCTTCAGGTTCTTTTTTAGGAGTATTGTTTTTTATTTGAACTGGGAAATAGAAATCTGTTTTCCATTTTGATGGATGTTTTGTCTCTTTCTTACTGATAGAATAAACTGCGATATGTGAAAATTGCGACCCAGGCGTAATCACTTTTTGATTGATATACGCTTTTGATTTTTTTAAAGTCTCTTTTGTATGCGAATAATCCCCATAAAGGGTTGTCTTTACTGCTTGAAAAGAGTCTAATTCATCGGCAAGTATATCACTTCCATCACTTGTTATGATGGCTTCTTTGATAGGGACACATACAGAAATTTTTGTCAAACCATTATCAGTATCATAGGTGTGATAAATAATAAAAGGCTGTCCGTTAAGAAGTATTTTATTCTGTTCGCAAAATTCAAGTAGTTTAGGAAATACAATTTTAGAATTTTTAGCAACAGCACTAATTTTGCAGGTAAAAGTTTGCTTTAGGTACGGACTACTTAATTTTCGGACTAATCCACCAATCTTTATGGTATAAGTATTGATTTCATAATTTAAGTTTCTATCTAGATTAGCTAGACTTTTTTCAAATAAATTTCCAATTATTTTACTAGCTCCTCCATGCAATGCGGTATAAATTTTATAGGAAAAACTCATTTCACCTTTGGACTTCATAGTGACTTTAGTTCCGCCGATAGTATCTTTAAAAATCCATGTCAAATGGAACTCGGAACCATCTAAATCCATCTTTTGGCTAATACTATCGTTTTCTTTCACTAAAAAAGTTTGAACACTACCATTTTCTTCTGTTCCTTCCCAGGAGTATTTAGCACCTTTTCCAATAGAATTTTTTGTAAAACTATTTCTAACAGATTCGTTAGTTCCCAAATTCATAAAATCTTCCCAGTTTTGAAAGTCATTTACATAATTAAATGTATTGACTTTTGAAGCATGTATTAAACTACTTTTTACTACATGAAAGGTCCCTTTTTGTGTAGCTATAAATACAGAGAAAGAGATGAAACTTAGTAGAAGTAAAAGAAAGATGTATTTTAAGATTTTCATTTTGGGAATACTATTGGGTTACTCTAGTAAAGTTAGTTTATTATCTTGAATTATAAAACAGCAAATGAATAAACTATCGTTTAAAGAAAATCTTAATTATAAATAGCAATGCGATGAAAATTATAAAGCCTAAAAGAATTTTATAATTGCCTTTATAAAATAGATCATGCATTTTTGCATCTTTTTTATAAGAAAAGACTATTGCAATTACAAAGGCTATAAAAAAAAGAATTCCGAAAATGATTTGTCCTGTACTAAACATGTTTAAAAA
>JAGNSF010000059.1 GCA_017988155.1 Flavobacterium sp.
ATCGGAGCAATGAGTGATAAAACATGGCATCCGCGTTGGGGAAGACGAAAACCTTATTTCTTTGTTGGAGCAATGATTTGTAGTGTGGCTTTATTGCTATATCCTTTTAGTAGCTCACTTTGGATGGCGGCAGGTTTATTATTATTGTTAGATGTTGGAAACAACACGGCTATGGAACCTTATAGAGCTTTCGTTGCTGATACTTTAGATGAAGAACAACAACCAACTGGTTTTCAAGCGCAAAGTTTCTTTACTGGATTTGGACAGTTTTTATCCTATATTTCTCTTTTCCTATTTCCAATAGTTTTTGTTGGTTATACAGGGGCTTTACCCAATTGGATTTACGCTTCCTTTTTTCTTGGATCAGTTTTGTCAATTACTTCTATTTGGTGGAGTATGAAAAAAACTCCTGAAATTCCTCCAACAGCAGAAGAATTAGTGCGATTAAAAGCAGAACCGTTAAATATTTTTTCGCCTTTTATTGATATATATAAAGCCGTGTTAGAAATGCCTAAAGTAATGTGGCAATTGTTTTTAGTGTATTTATTTCAATGGTATGCATTAATGTGTTATTGGCAAAACAACGCTAAAAGTATAGCACTTTCAGTTTGGGACACGACTCCAAAGAATAAATCACTTTATGAAAATGCTGTAGAATGGAATGGTTTGATAGGTGCTTTTGGTTTTGTTATCACATTTTCTGTTGCTTTTTATTTGGCAAAATTGGCAAAAAAATACAGTCCGAAATTAGTTCACTTTGCTTGTTTAATTTTAGCGGGAATCAGCTTTTTAATTTTTCCTACAATCCACAATGAATATTTGTTCTTTGCTATTATTATTGGTTATGGTGTAGGTTGGGCTAGTATGATGGGGATACCCTATTTAATTATTGTAAATCATATTCCTAAAGAGCGCTATGGTGTTTATATGGGGATTATAAATATGATGATTGTAATTCCAATGATTTTTCAAAATCTTACTTTTGGATATATCCTCAAAAACTTCTTGAATAATGATGCACGATTAGCAATTAGTTTTGCTGGGGTTTTACTTTTGATTGGTGCGGCTTGTACCTTACTAATACGATCAAAAAAAGTTACACAATAATTATTAATAAATAAAAATAGTTCGTTACAATTGGAAAAAGATATCGACTTGATTTGTGCCGGAGAGGTGCTAATAGATTTTATAGGACACGAAGTAAATACTTCCATCAACAGAACGAAAGATTACCATCGTTTTTTGGGTGGTTCTCCTACTAATGTTGCTGTAAACGCAACTCGGTTGGGTTTAAAATCGGTTATAGTGGCTACCTGTGGAGAGGATGGACTTGGAGAATATATTGTACGAAAGTTGAAAGATAATCATGTGATTACTTCCCAAGTTCGAAAATCAGAAACTGAGCCTACTTCAGTAATTTTCGTTTCCAAATCTACGGGAACACCTGATTTTATTCCATATAGAGAGGCAGATTATCAAATTTTGCCATCTCAAATTCCAGATGAATTGCTAGCAAGTGCTAGAATTTTTCATACAACATGTTTTGCTTTAAGTAAAAATCCTGCTCGTTCTACAATTGTTGAAAGAGCCAAAAAAGCAAAAGCTTTCGGATTAATAACGAGCATTGATATTAATTTTTCAGAGCGTATTTGGCCTGATAGAGAAGAAGCAAAACAAGTGTTGAAAGATTATTTGTCAACTAATCCATTAGTAAAATTAAGCGAGGATGACTGTTATCGTCTTTTTGCTGCTTCTAAAACTGAAGATTATATTTTTGATTATTTCCATGAATTAGGAGCGTCTACTATTTGTTTAACCAAAGGAAAAGACGGAGTGGTTTTGTCGGATAAAGAACATGGCATGTTTCATCAAAAAGCTACCCAAATTGACGATATTAAAGATACTACTGGTGCCGGTGATGCTTTTTGGACGGGGTTTTTATACGCCCGTTTGTTAGGTAAAGATTTTGAGGAAACAATTACAATAGCTCAAAAATTAGCGGTTTTGAAATTGCAAAATGTAGGTCGCTTGCCAGAAGGGATCAATATCAAAGAATATTTAGCTTCCAATAATTAGATTTTTTGTTCTTCAAACGATTATTTTCTTAATTTTAGGGTTCACTAAATCTTAAAATTATGACTGTAAATCAAATTCTTAATTCCAAAGGCAAAGAAGTTTATTCCGTGCTCTCTACAAACACAGTGTTTGAAGCATTGACGATAATGAGTGATAAAAATATTGGAGCAATACTTGTTATCGAGGATACTGTTTTAAAAGGGATTCTTTCAGAAAGAGATTATGCTCGCAAAATTGTTTTAAAAGATAAATCATCAAAAGAAACCTTAGTTAAAGAGATTATGGTTAGCGAAGTAATTTGCATTAAACCTTCAGATAATCTAGACTATTGTATGGAGTTGATGAATACTAAAAAAATCAGACATTTACCAGTAATGGAAAACAATGTTGTGGTTGGAATTATTTCGATTAGTGATGTGGTAAAAGCTATCATTGAAATACAAAAAGACACAATCAACCATCTAAATTCGTACATTACCCAGTAAAAATTTAAATAAAAATGCAAAAAGCTGCTATTGATGCAGCTTTTTGCATTTTGCAAAAGACTCGTTCTAAAATCCTTTTTTTAGCTCAAGAGTTCTATCTTTGCGATTCTTAAAATTCAAAATTAAATGGATAAAAATAGTAAAAAAAGCGAGGCGTTATTATATCATTCCCATCCACAACCAGGAAAAATCCAGGTTATACCAACAAAAAAATATGCTACTCAAAGAGATTTATCGTTGGCCTATTCACCTGGTGTAGCTGAGCCTTGCTTAGAAATTGCAAAAGATGTTAACGACGTTTATAAATATACTACTAAAGGTAATTTAGTTGCTGTAATCTCAAATGGAACTGCTGTCTTAGGTTTAGGTGATATTGGACCTGAAGCCTCTAAGCCAGTAATGGAAGGAAAAGGATTGTTGTTCAAAATCTTTGCTGGGATTGACGTTTTTGATATCGAAGTAGATACAAAAAATGTAGAAGAATTTATTCAAACTGTTAAAAATATTGCACCCACTTTTGGAGGAATAAATTTAGAAGACATCAAAGCACCAGAATCATTTGAAATTGAGCGTCGTTTAGTAGAAGAACTGAATATTCCGGTAATGCATGACGATCAGCATGGAACTGCAATTATCTCGTCTGCAGCACTTTTAAATGCGTTAGAATTAGCAGGAAAAAAAGCAGAGGATATGAAAATGGTAGTTTCTGGTGCGGGTTCTGCAGCTTTAGCATGTGCTGATTTATATATTTTATTAGGAGTTAAATTAGAAAATATTTTAATGTTCAATAGTAAAGGTTTGTTAACCAAAGACAATCCTTCTTTGTCGTCTTTGCAACAAAAATACGCAAAGGACATGCCGCAAATGACTTTGGCAGAAGCCTTAGTTGGTGCAGATATTTTCTTAGGGTTATCATCAGGAGATATTATGTCACCTGAGATGTTATTGACTATGGCTGACAATCCAATTGTTTTTGCCATGGCAAATCCTATTCCTGAAATCGATTATAATTTAGCTGTTGCTACCCGAAAAGATATCATAATGGCAACAGGAAGATCTGATTTTCCTAATCAAGTAAATAATGTACTTGGTTTTCCTTATATTTTTAGAGGTGCATTAGATGTTCGTGCAACTAAAATTAATGAAGCCATGAAAATGGCTGCAGTAAGAGCCTTAGCAACACTTGCTAAAGAAAATGTTCCTGAACAGGTAAACATCGCTTATGGTGTAACTAAATTAACTTTTGGTAGAGAATATATTATTCCGTCACCATTTGACCCAAGATTAATTACTGTAGTAGCACCTGCTGTTGCTAAAGCTGCAATGGATTCTGGTGTTGCTTTAAATCCAATTACAGATTGGAATGAATACGAAGAGTCATTATTGGAACGTTTGGGACATGATAATAAAATGGTTCGTTTAATTACCAATAGAGCAAAAAGAGATCCAAAACGAATTGTCTTTGCCGAAGCAGATCATTTGGATGTTTTAAAAGCAGCCCAAATTGTTTATGAAGAAGGCATTGGATTCCCAATTTTATTAGGTCATAAAGATGTAATTCTAGAATTAAAATCAGAAATTGGTTTTGATGCGGATGTTGTAATTATTGATCCTAAAGTTTGCGAAGAGGAAGAGCGAAGAAATCGTTTTGCATCTTCTTATTGGAAAACGAGACAAAGAAGAGGAATCTCTTTATTAGATGCTCAAAAATTAATGCGTGAAAGAAATTATT
The DNA here is from genome assembly GCA_017988155.1 of Flavobacterium sp. Classification (GTDB taxonomy): domain Bacteria; phylum Bacteroidota; class Bacteroidia; order Flavobacteriales; family Flavobacteriaceae; genus Flavobacterium. The sequence continues at coordinate 4,294 of JAGNSF010000059.1, forward strand.
TTGCTGCTATGATGGTGAACGAAGGTGAAGCTGATGCCTTGGTTTCAGGTCATTCAAGAAGTTATCCATCAGTGGTAAAACCAATGTTGCAATTAATTGAAAAAGCGCCAGGAGCTTCTATAGTCGCTACTACAAATATGATGTTAACGGCTCGTGGGCCAATGTTTTTATCCGATACGGCAATTAATATCAATCCATCAGCTGATGATTTAGCTAAAATTGCTATTATGACAGCTAAAACAGCAAGGATGTTTGGTGTTGAGCCAGTTATAGCAATGGTGTCATTCTCTAATTTTGGATCTTCTACTAATGAAGGCGCAGCCAAAGTAAGGGAAGCAGTGGCTTATTTACACAAAAATCATCCTGATTTGATTGTAGACGGTGAAATTCAAGCCGATTTTGCTTTAAATCAAGAGATGCTTGAGAAAAAATTCCCTTTTTCTAAATTGGCAGGAAAAAAAGTAAATACTTTAGTTTTTCCAAATTTAGAATCGGCGAATATTACCTATAAATTATTGAAAGAGTTGAATAATGTGGAGTCAATTGGGCCAATAATGTTGGGAATGGGTAAGCCAGTTCATATTTTTCAATTAGGCGCTAGTGTTGAAGAAATGGTTAATATGGCTGCTATTGCAGTAATTGATGCGCAAGAAAAACAGAAAAAATAAATTAGAGATAATTCCCCCACAAAATTATGATTGCACATATTCAAGGAAAGTTAGTTGAAAAAAACCCTACAGAAGTTGTTATTGATTGCGGTGGAGTAGGGTATCATATCAATATTTCACTACATACCTATTCACTCCTTCCTAATGCTGACCAAATTAAATTGTTTACTTATCTTCAAATAAAAGAAGATGCCCATACTTTGTTTGGTTTTTTTGAAAAATCGGAAAGAGAAATATTTAAAATGCTATTATCGGTATCCGGAATTGGGGCAAGTATTGCCAGAACAATGCTTTCTTCTTTGGAACCCAAACAAATAATTCAAGCGATTGCTTCAGGTGATGTTGGAACAGTACAATCTATAAAAGGAATTGGAGTAAAAACAGCCCAACGAGTAATTCTCGATTTACAAGACAAAGTACTTAAGTTGTTCGATTTGGATGAAATTTCAATGGTTTTAAACAATACAAACAGAGATGAAGCGTTATCTGCTTTGGAGGTTTTAGGTTTTGTTCGAAAATCTTCCGAAAAAGTAGTGGAGAAAATCATCAAGGAAGATCCAGATGCTACTGTTGAATCAATAATAAAAAGAGCATTAAAAAGTTTGTAATTGCCAAAAGAAACATGAAATTTTATGAATAAAATTTGTCAGCTATTGCTAATTTTATTTTCTACTTGTCTAGTTCAAGCTCAAGTGGCCCCTACTGCTCAAGACACTATCCCTAAAGGTTTTTCGGTGGGTAAAATTGCTATTAAAAATCCTAAAACTGTACTTTCAGGATATACTTATGATCCTGTAACAGATCGCTATATCTACACCAATACGGTTGATGGATTTACAATTGATTATCCTATAATTTTAACTCCTAAAGAATACGAAAATTTGGTTTTAAAAGAATCAATGCGTAACTATTTTAGGAAAAAAGCGGATGCTGTAGATGGTAAAAAACAAGGAGCAGATGCAGCCAAAAAAGATTTATTGCCAAGGTATTATATTAAATCAGGGTTATTTGAAACACTTTTTGGAGGTAATACAATTGATGTAAAACCAACTGGGTCGGTAGAAATGGATTTAGGAATACGCTATACTAAACAAGACAATCCTTCTTTTTCCCCAAGAAATCGCTCTACTACCACTTTTGATTTTAATCAGCGAATTAGTTTGGGATTATCTGGAAAAGTTGGTAAGTTACTGACTGTCAATGCAAATTATGATACCCAATCCACTTTTTCTTTTCAAAATTTAATCAAAATTGCTTACGACCCAAAATACAGTGCTAGCGAAGACGCAATCATTCAAGATATTGAAGTAGGTAATGTAAGTATGCCTTTGAATAGTACGCTTATTCGTGGTGCACAGAGTTTATTTGGGGTAAAAACAAAACTGCAATTTGGAAAAACAACAGTTACCGGAGTGTTTTCTGAACAAAAATCGAAAACAAAAAGTGTTGTCGCTGAAGGCGGGGGAACGGTTCAGAATTTTGACATTTTTGCTTTAGATTATGACAGTGACCGACACTTTTTCTTATCACAATACTTTAGAAGTAAGTACGATACTGCTCTTAAAAATTATCCATTTATAGATAGTAGATTACAAATTACAAGATTAGAAGTATGGGTGACCAATAGGCAAAACCGAATCACAACTACTAATAATAACATCAGAAACATCATTGCTTTACAGGATTTAGGTGAAAGTCAATTATCAGGAATGTTAGATAGTGAAGTAGTGGTTTTAAATCCAGCAACAGGATATTTTAATCAACCACCTGATTCGCCATCAGATAATACAAATAATGACTATGATCCTGATCAAATTAAAACGGGTACAGGTTTGTTAAATAGCAATATTCGAGAAATGGTTACTGCTAAATCAGGATTTAACAACGTCGTTAGTGAAGGACAGGACTATTCAAAACTTGAAAATGCACGAAAATTAAATCCAAATGAGTATACTTTTCATCCGCAATTAGGGTATGTTTCTTTGCAACAAAAACTTGCCAACGATGAGGTTTTAGCAGTAGCGTATCAATATACTATTGGAGACAAGGTGTATCAGGTGGGTGAATTTGGAAACGACGGTGTTGATGCGACTGTTGTTACAGGAAATACACCATCAACACAGGCAGTAATTACGCAAAGTTTGATTTTAAAAATGCTGAAAAGCAATCTAACTAATGTCAAAAATCCAGTTTGGAATCTGATGATGAAAAACATTTATCAAATTCCAGGAGGCTATCAATTGAAAAAAGAAGATTTTAGATTTAATATTTTATACAGTGATCCTTCTCCTTTAAATTACATTACACCAGTATCTGGAACTCCTTTTCCTGTTAATCCAACGCCAGAAAACAGGGTCGCTGAAACGCCATTATTAAAAGTATTTAATTTGGATAAATTGAATTACAATAATGATCCTCAAGCGGGAGGAGATGGTTTTTTTGATTTTATGCCTGGGCTAACTATTGATGCTCAAAACGGCCGCATCATCTTTACTGTTAAAGAACCATTTGGAGAATTGCTCTTTTCTAAGTTGTCTAATGTAGGCTCTGGAGAAAATTATAGCAATGTTGATTCGTACAATCCAAACCAGAAAAAATACGTGTTTCGAAATATGTACCGAAACACACAATCGGGTGCATTGCAAGAAAGTGAAAAAAATAAATTTCTATTAAGAGGAAAATATAAATCTTCCACCGGTGACGGAATTCCTATTGGGGCCTTTAATGTGCCGCAAGGCTCTGTTCGAGTTTCTGCAGCTGGAAGAGTCTTGGTAGAAGGGATTGATTATAGTGTTAACTATCAGTTAGGGCGTGTTCAAATACTAGACCCTTCGTTGCAGGCATCAAATACACCTATAGAAGTTTCTTTAGAAAACAATTCTATTTTTGGTCAGCAAACCAGACGATTTATGGGAGTAAATGTGGAGCATAAAGTGTCAGATAAGTTTCTTGTTGGGGCGACATTTTTAAAAATGACCGAAAAACCATTTACTCAAAAATCAAGTTTTGGACAGGAATCAGTAAACAATACAATTTTTGGTTTCAACACTAATTTTTCGACAGAAGTTCCTTTTTTAACTCGATTAGCTAATAAATTACCTAATATTGACACCGATGCGCCATCAAACCTTTCGGTTAAAGGTGAAATTGCATTTTTGAAACCAGATACTCCAAAAGCGGATCGTTTTCAAGGGGAATCAACTATTTATGTTGATGATTTTGAAGGATCACAATCTACAATTGATATGCGATCTCCTCTGGCATGGAGTTTGGCTTCAACACCAGTCAATGACAATGAAAGCAGGTATAATTTCAACGAAAGTACCAATGATTTAAGCTATGGTTTCAAAAGAGCCAAGTTAGCTTGGTACTCAGTAGATCCAATTTTTTATACTCAAAGACCTTCAGGAGTTTCTATTGAAGATATTTCATTGAATTCTACTCGTAGAATATTTAGTAAAGAACTTTACCCATTGACCGATATTGCACAAGGTCAATCTCAGGTGGTAAATACATTAGATTTGAGTTATTTTCCAACGGAACGAGGGCCATACAACAACAATCCAAACCTTGCCTCTAATCCGAGGGATAATTTTGGAGGAATTGTACGCGCTATTAATTCAACTAATTTTGAACAAGGGAATGTTGAATATATCCAATTTTGGGTGTTAGATCCTTATGTGGGGCAAGGAGCTTCACCTGCTTCAAATACAGGTAAAATTTATTTTAATCTGGGCGAAATTTCAGAAGATGTATTAAAAGATGGGCGAAAACAATATGAAAATGGATTAGGACCAGATCAACTATTGGCTAATCCAAGACCTATATGGGGAAATGT
>JAGNSF010000060.1 GCA_017988155.1 Flavobacterium sp.
ATGGTATTAGTAAACCAAGTTTGTTTTTTTGCAGAAGCGAAAAATTGTTTCAACGCAAAATCTGTATAACCAATACATTGGTGAATATTAACATCGCCTTTTGGAAATTTCCCTTTGTACTTTGCTGGAACCTGATATGGCTCATGGGAAGTTACTGAAAATAGTGTGGCCATAAAGGGCTGTTTTTCTTTGCTTATTGTATTATTGAAATACTGAAAGAAAGGCTCGTCCCATATTCCCCAAACGCCATCAAAATCATCATCATTATTGTATTCCGTCTTTCCATAATAATGATCAAAACCCAAAATATTAGCATAGCCTAAAAATCCCATAGAACCATTGGGTGCACCATGAAAAAAAGAAGTAGCATATCCTTCGCTCTTTAAAGTAGAAACTAAGGACTCTGTCTTTTGTTTGGGATAAGGTGAAGAGGTAAATGCATCTTTAAATGATGGAATTCCAGCTAATACGGAAGACATCGCATGTATGGATTTATAACCATTGGCATACGCATTTGTATATATCATACTATGTTGGGCCAATGAATCTACAAAAGGTGTATAGCCTTTGTAATTAGGAATCTTCATGTCTTTATTGAAAGAACCAAAATACTCTTTAGCATTACTTTCCAAAATAAAAATAACCACATTAGGTTTTGATTTTGGATTGTTAGTATAGTGTTTTATGGGCTGAACCAATGAATTAATTGTAGTTGAATCCACAAAATTTACTTTCTTGAAATTGTTGCTAAATAAGGTACGAATAAGTGCAAACGGTGTATTTAAAATAACATCCGCTTGTGATGAATTTTTCACATATCGACTAGCGTCTAGAATATTTATTGGTCGTGTGCTTTTTTGAAAATCACCTCTAATTCCACCAATAATTAAAGCCGAAATTAATAGAAAATTAATAGTGGAAGCTCCAAAATAAACTAATCCTGAATGATTTATTTTAACTTCAATAGCTATTTTTTTATAGCAATAAACCCAAACAAAAGAAATTAATACAAACAAGACAAACACGTGCCAATAATTCGCCAAAAAATTCATCAATAGTAACAGTTTATTACTTTCATGTTGCAATGAATCTAAAGCAGCAACTGTGGAACGTCCAAAATTAAAACGGTAATAAATAAAGTCAATAAAATTAGTGGCATAGCCAACTAAATTAGGGACAAAATAAAGATAGAATAAAAATGTTTGATACTTTTTAGTATGATTAATTCTGAATGGAAGTATTGAAAAAATGATAAACAACATATTTATATATAAAATTGCTGTAGTATCAAATGCTAATCCATGATAACACATAGATACTAAATCTGATGTATTCTCAATTTGGATTAAATTACTATTGTAAAAGAAAAATAATAAACGAGCTATGGAATAGAAAAAATAAGCAAGTAAAATTCTATAAAATAACACTTTATATTCTTCAAATCTTGGAAAGCGATTCATGAACATAATAAAAAATATAAAGGACAAAATTAGACAATTCAGACAAACTATTTAATATTATCAATAAATATTGTGAATCCGCATAATTTAATTAATTTGCATCAAATTTTCAATTCATGGTTTCAATCACAAGACTTTTTGACTTTCCTTATTTTCAGCAAGAAAACTTTAATATTGCAGATGCCCTAGTTACCAAACAAGACGGGGAATGGATAAAAACATCAACAGATGAATACATAGCAAATGCCAATGCAATTTCTAGAGCGTTATTGCATATTGGCGTTCAAAAAAATGATAAAATCGCAATCATTTCCTCTAATAATCGTACAGAATGGAATATAATGGATATTGGTGTGCTACAAACAGGTGCACAAACAGTACCTATTTACCCCACAATTGCTGAAGATGATTATCAATATATTTTAAATCATTCTGAATCTATATATTGTTTTGTTTCTGACGCAGAAGTATTAAGAAAGGTGAATGCTATAAAAAGTAATGTTCCCACATTAAAAGAAATCTATTCCTTTAATATCATTGAAGGATGTAAGCATTGGACCGAATTATTAGAGCTAGGAAAAGACGAAACAAACCAAGATGAAGTTGAAAATCGAAAAAACAACGTTTCTCCTGAAGATTTAGCTACTATAATTTACACATCTGGAACTACCGGAAGACCTAAAGGTGTTATGCTTTCACATAACAATATTGTTTCTAACGTAATCAATAGCGCACCGAGAATACCTTTTGAAAAAGGAAATAGTCGTGCATTAAGCTTTTTACCTGTGTGTCATATTTTCGAAAGAATGATACTATATTTATATCAATATTATGGCGTGTCTATATACTTTGGTGAATCAATTGATAAAATCAGTGACAATATCAAAGAAGTAAAACCAAACGTAATGTCAGCTGTACCAAGATTATTGGAAAAAGTATACGATAGTATAATTGCAAAAGGAACACTATTAACCGGTATAAAAAAGAAACTTTTCTTTTGGGCTATCGAACTAGGATTGCGATATGAACCTTATGGTGCAAACGGTTGGTGGTATGAATTCCAACTTAAAATTGCACGTAAACTCATTTTTAGTAAATGGAAAGAAGGTTTAGGAGGAAACTTAGACTTAATGGTTTCTGGAAGTGCCGCTTTACAAACTCGATTAGCTCGTATTTTTGCAGCAGCAGAAATTCCTGTGATGGAAGGCTATGGTTTAACAGAAACTTCACCCGTGATTACTGTAAATGACACCCGAAATTTTGGATTTAAAGTGGGAACAGTTGGAAAAGTAATTGATGATGTAACCGTAAAAATTGCCGAAGATGGCGAAATTCTTTGTAAAGGTCCCAATGTCATGATGGGCTATTACAAAGATGAGAAACTTACTTCAGAAGTAATGACTGGCGATTATTTTCATACCGGAGACATCGGGGAATTTGATGCGGATGGTTTCCTTAAAATTACCGATCGTAAAAAAGAAATGTTCAAAACCTCTGGCGGAAAGTACATTGCGCCACAGTTAATTGAAAATACGATGAAGCAATCCCGTTTCATTGAACAAATTATGGTAATTGGAGATGGCCAAAAAATGCCTGCAGCTTTTATACAACCTAGTTTTGATTTCATTAAAGAATGGGCTAAAATTCACAAAATTACTATTGGTACTACTAATGATGAAATCGTTTCTAATCTTAAAGTAATTGAGCGTATTCAAGAGGAAGTTGATAAATTAAATGAGAAGTTTGGTAATTGGGAAAAAATAAAACGTTTTGAACTCACCCCAGACTTGTGGACTATAGAAGGAGGCCATTTAACCCCAACACTCAAATTAAAACGTAAAGTAGTTATGGAAAAATACCTAGACCTATTTAATAAAATATACAATTAGAATCTATTTTCTAAATTCAAAAACTCCCTATGTAACACATAAGGGAGTTTTTTTTTGAAAAAAAATAATATTTATTATGCGTGCATAGTATTTATTTCCTACATTTGAATCGTTACACTAAATCAAATGAAAGATAAAACTATAGATTATATTCTAAGAGCCACTTGGCAGGCAGTTTCTAGAATGTACAATGAAGAAGCTTCAAAATATGGTGCTACTATGGCAACCGGTTTTGTTTTGCTAAGCATTGACAAAGAAAAAGGAACTCCTTCCACTACTTTAGGTCCCAAGATGGGTATGGAGGCTTCAAGTCTTACCCGTACTTTAAAATCAATGGAAGATAAAGGTTTAATCATCCGTAAAAAAAATCCTTTAGATGGTCGTGGCGTTATAATTTATTTAACTGATTTAGGTAAAGAAAAAAGAGATTTATCAAAAAGTACAGTTCTCAAATTTAACGAAACAATCAAACAGCATGTTTCAGTTGAGAAGCTAAACCATTTTATAGAAGTGTCAGATACGATAAACGAATTAATACAAGATAAAAACATATTTAATCAAACGGATACAGTAAAAGATGAAACGAATCATTAAAAAAGTAGCGGTTGTAGGTTCTGGAATAATGGGTTCTGGAATTGCTTGTCATTTGGCTAACATTGGATTAGAAGTACTTCTTCTTGACATTGCTCCAAATTCATTAACCGAAGTAGAAGAAAAAAAGGGATTAACTTTAGAAAGTAAAGTAGTTAGAAATAGAATTGTTAATGATCATTTAGCGAATGCTTTAAAATCAAAGCCCTCTCCTATTTATAATGTAAAATTCGCTAACCGAATTACTACTGGAAATACAACTGATGATATGTCAAAAATTGCATCTTGTGATTGGATCATTGAAGTAGTTGTAGAACGTTTAGATATTAAAAAACTAGTCTTTGAACAAATAGACAAATTCAGAAAACCAGGAACATTAGTGACCTCTAATACCTCTGGAATTCCAATTCAGTTTATGAGCGAAGGACGTTCCGATGATTTTCAAGCTCATTTTTGTGGAACACACTTTTTTAACCCAGCACGTTATCTAAAATTATTCGAAATCATTCCTGGTCCAAAAACTAATCCAGAAGTATTGGATTTCTTAACAGAATATGGTTCTAAATTTTTAGGTAAAACTTCGGTTGTTGCCAAAGACTCTCCTGCCTTTATTGGTAACCGTATTGGTATTTTTGGTATCCAAAGTTTGTTCCATCTAGTTAAAGAAATGGGACTGACTGTTGAAGAAGTAGATAAATTAACAGGTCCAGTTATTGGTAGACCAAAATCGGCTACGTTTAGAACAGTCGATGTAGTTGGTTTAGATACTTTAGTTCACGTGGCCAATGGTATCTATGAAAACTGCCCGAATGACGAAGCACACGAATTGTTCCAACTTCCTGATTTTATTTCCAAAATGATGGAAAACAAATGGTTGGGAAGCAAAACTGGGCAAGGTTTTTATAAAAAAGAAGGTAAAGAAATTTTATCTTTAGACCTAAATACATTAGAGTATAGAACATCAAAAAAAGCTTCTTTTGCTACTTTAGAATTAACTAAAACAATCGACAAACCTATTGATCGTTTCAAAGTTTTGGTGAAAGGAAAAGACAAAGCAGGAGAATTTTATAGAAAAAATTTCGCAGCCATGTTCGCCTATTGTTCCAATAGAATTCCTGAGATTTCAGATGATTTTTATAAAATTGATGATGCTATGAAAGCTGGCTTTGGCTGGGAAAATGGTCCGTTTGAAATTTGGGATGCCATTGGTGTTGAAAAAGGAATCGAATTGATGAAAACCGAAGGATATGAACCAGCTAAATGGGTAACCGGAATGCTTGCATCTGGAAGTACTAGTTTTTATTCTGTTAAAGAAGGAGCAACTTATTATTACAATATTCCATCAAAATCAGCAACAAAAGTTCCTGGACAAGACGCTTTTATTATTTTAGATAACATCCGCGAAAGCAAAAAAGTTTGGAGTAATAGCGGTGCTGTGATACAGCATTTGGGTGACGGAATTTTGAATCTAGAATTCCAATCTAAAATGAATACCATTGGTGGTGATGTGCTACAAGCTATCAACAAAGCCATTGATTTAGCCGAAAAAGAATACAACGGTTTGGTTATTGGAAATCAAGGCGCGAATTTCTCAGTTGGTGCTAATATCGGAATGATTTTTATGATGGCAGTAGAGCAAGAATATGACGAGTTGAACATGGCCATCAAAATGTTCCAAGACACAATGATGCGAGTGCGTTATTCGGCAACTCCAGTAATTGTTGCTCCACACGGAATGACATTAGGAGGTGGTTGCGAAATGACCATGCACGCCGACCGAGTAGTAGCAGCAGCAGAAACCTATATTGGATTAGTAGAATTTGGCGTTGGAGTTATTCCAGGCGGTGGAGGTTCTAAAGAAATGGCATTGCGTGCTTCTGATTTATTCCACAAAAATGATGTCGAATTGAATGTATTACAAGAATATTTCTTAACCGTTGGAATGGCAAAAGTAGCAACATCTGCTTACGAAGCTTTTGATATGGGAGTTTTACAAAAAGGAAAAGATATTGTAGTTGTCAATAAAGACCGCCAAATTGCAGTTGCTAAACAAGTAGCACTTCAAATGGCTGAGCAAGGATATACGCAACCAATTCAAAGAAAAGACGTAAAAGTGCTTGGAAAACAGGCCTTGGGAATGTTTTTAGTTGGTACTGACCAAATGCAAGCTGGTAAATACATTTCTGAACACGATAGAAAAATTGCAAACAAATTAGCTTATGTAATGGCTGGTGGCGATTTATCCGAACCAACCTTGGTGAGCGAACAATATTTATTGGATATTGAACGTGAAGCATTTTTGAGTTTGTGTACTGAAAGAAAAACATTGGAAAGAATCCAATTTATGTTAACCAAAGGAAAACCGTTGAGAAATTAGATATTAATCTGCGTTCAAACAAAATATAAAATTATGAAAACAGCATATATAGTAAAAGCATACAGAACAGCCGTTGGAAAAGCTCCAAAAGGGGTTTTTCGATTCAAAAGACCTGATGAATTGGCAGCAGAGACCATCCAATTTATGATGAATGAGTTGCCTGATTTTGATAAATCACGAATCGATGATGTGATGGTTGGTAATGCCATGCCAGAAGCAGAACAAGGGTTAAACGTAGGTAGATTAATTTCGTTAATGGGATTGAAAGTTACTGATGTTCCTGGCGTAACCGTAAATAGATATTGCGCCTCAGGGCTAGAAACTATTGGAATGGCAACTGCCAAAATTCAAAGTGGAATGGCGGATTGTATTATTGCTGGTGGAGCTGAAAGTATGTCTTTTATTCCGATGGGAGGTTACAAACCTACTCCTGATTATGCTGTAGCGGCTGCAGGAAACGAGGATTACTATTGGGGTATGGGATTGACTGCTGAAGCTGTTGCTAAACAATATTCAATTTCTCGTGAAGCCCAAGATGAATTTGCTTTCAACTCACACCAAAAGGCTTTGAAAGCGCAAGCGGAAGGAAAATTTGACAAACAAATAGTTCCTATCACTATAGAACAAACATTTATAAACGAGAACGGTAAAAAAGAAACCAAAACCTATACCGTATCGAAAGATGAAGGGCCTAGAGCCGACACGAACATAGCTGCTTTAGGTAATTTAAAACCTGTTTTTTCAGCAGATGGTAGTGTTACTGCTGGTAACTCTTCTCAAATGAGTGATGGAGCTGCCTTCGTTTTGGTCATGAGCGAAGAAATGGTAAAAGAATTGGGAATTACTCCAATTGCACGTTTAGTCAATTATGCCTCAGCTGGTGTTGAACCCCGAATTATGGGTATTGGCCCTGTAAAAGCTATTCCAAAAGCGTTGAAACAAGCAGGATTGACTTTGAATGATATTGACTTAATTGAGTTAAACGAAGCTTTTGCCTCACAATCATTAGCAGTTGTTCGTGAATTAGGTTTAAATCCTGAAATCGTAAACGTAAACGGTGGTGCTATTGCTTTAGGTCACCCACTAGGTTGTACTGGAGCTAAATTATCGGTGCAATTATTTGATGAAATGAAAAGACGAGGTAGCAAATATGGTATCGTAAGTATGTGTGTTGGAACAGGACAAGGTTCAGCTGGTATCTACGAAATTTTATAATTAAACAATATTGATTTATCAAACAACAGTAAAAACATAATTTATGGAAGATATCACTAGAGGAGGACAATTCCTTGTAAAAGAAACTAAATGTGAAAATATATTCACACCTGAAGATTTTTCTGAAGAACAAATCATGATGCGTGATTCTGTTAAAGAATTCGTTGACAAGGAAATTTGGCCGTACAAAGATCGTTTTGAAAAGAAAGATTATGCATTAACAGAAGAAACCATGCGTAAAGCAGGTGAAATGGGTTTCTTAAGTATTGCAGTTCCTGAATCGTATGGCGGAATGGGAATGGGATTTGTAGATACTTGTTTAGTTTGCGATTATATTTCGGGAGCAACAGGTTCATTTTCAACAGCTTTTGGCGCACATACAGGAATTGGTACTATGCCAATTACGTTATATGGTACCGAAGAACAAAAGCAAAAATACGTTCCGAAATTAGCTTCTGGAGAATGGTTTGGAGCCTATTGTTTAACTGAACCAGGAGCAGGAAGTGACGCCAATTCAGGTAAAACAAAAGCGGTTTTGTCTGAAGATGGAACACATTACAAAATCACAGGACAAAAAATGTGGATTTCGAATGCAGGATTTTGTTCGCTATTCATCGTTTTTGCTCGCATTGAAGATGATAAAAATATAACAGGTTTCATCCTAGAAAATACAGCTGACAATGGCATTTCATTTGGAGAAGAAGAACATAAATTAGGAATTCGTGCTTCATCAACTCGTCAGGTATTCTTTAACGAAACTAAAGTGCCAGTTGAAAACATGTTGTCTGAAAGAGGAAACGGGTTTAAAATTGCCATGAACGCTTTGAATGTTGGACGTATCAAATTGGCGGCAGCCTGCTTAGATGCACAAAGACGCGTTACTTCTAATGCCATTAGTTATGCCAACGATAGAGTTCAATTTAATACTCCTATTGCAAGTTTTGGTGCTATTCGTGCTAAACTTGCAGAAATGGCTACTTCTACCTATGCAGGAGAAAGCGCTACTTATCGTGCAGCACAAGATATTGAAACAAGAATTAAACTTCGTGAAGCGGAAGGTATTTCTCATCAAGAGGCTGAATTAAAAGGTGTGGAAGAGTTTGCTATTGAGTGTTCAATTCTTAAAGTGGCTGTTTCTGAAGACGTTCAAAATTGTGCCGATGAAGGAATTCAAGTGTATGGTGGAATGGGATTCTCTGAAGATACTCCAATGGAATCGGCTTGGAGAGATGCTCGTATTGCTAGAATTTATGAAGGTA
>JAGNSF010000061.1 GCA_017988155.1 Flavobacterium sp.
TATTAACTGGTTCTACTAAAACTGCTGAACGAAAAATAATTCATGAAGCATTGGAAGACGGCAGTTTACATATCCTAATCGGAACCCATGCTTTATTAGAAGATAAGGTGCAATTCAAGAATTTAGGACTAGCCGTTATCGATGAGCAACATCGTTTTGGCGTAGAGCAACGTTCCAAATTGTGGAAGAAGGCCTCCCCTGACCCCTCCAAAAGAGGGGAAACCGAGCGTATCCTAAAAAAGTATCAAACTGCACGACCTTCAATGTATACTCTTTTAAAAGAGCTTAAAAACGAAAATAAAAAAAAGAGTACTCAAGCTGAAAACATTCTTTGGGATTGCCTTAGAGATAAAAATCTAAATTCTAAATTTAGGAGACAACATATTATTGATATTTTTATAGTTGACTTTGTTTGTTTAGAAAAGAATTTAATAATTGAAGTTGATGGTGGTTATCATAATACCACAGAACAGAGAGAGGCAGATGAAATACGAACCAACATATTAAATGAGATTGGGTTTAAAGTAATTCGTTTTACTAACGAAGAAGTAATTCACAATACTGAAAATGTTTTAAAAAAAATAACCTCTATCTTGGAAAGCCTCCCTTCTGGGGAGGTTGGTGGGGCTATAATCCCACCACACGTTTTGGTAATGACTGCCACTCCCATTCCGCGTACTTTAGCGATGAGTTTGTATGGGGATTTGGATATTTCAGTCATTGACGAATTACCTCCAGGGCGAAAACCCATTCAAACGGTACATCGATTTGATAGCAACCGATTGAAAGTTTGGAAGTTTTTGAAAGATGAAATCGCTTTAGGGAGACAAATTTACATTGTCTATCCGTTGATTCAGGAATCAGAAAAAATGGATTTCAAAGATTTGATGGACGGCTACGAAAGTATTTCAAGAGATTTTCCGCTACCGCAGTATTCTATTTCCATTTTACACGGAAAAATGAAACCCGCGGATAAAGAGTCTGAAATGAAACGCTTTGCAGAAGGGAAAACTAATATAATGGTCGCAACTACGGTAATTGAAGTTGGAGTTAATGTTCCCAATGCCAGCGTAATGATTATTGAAAGTGCCGAGCGATTTGGATTGTCCCAATTGCATCAGTTGCGTGGTCGTGTAGGTCGTGGCGCCGAGCAAAGTTATTGCATATTAATGACGAGCCATAAGTTAAGTTCTGACAGTAAAACTCGAATGGATACGATGGTAAGTACTAATGATGGTTTTGAAATTGCCGAAGTCGATTTAAAATTGCGAGGCCCTGGCGATTTAATGGGAACGCAACAAAGCGGTGTTTTGAATCTTCAAATTGCCGATATTGTAAAGGATAGAGATATTTTAATGCTAGCTAGAAATTATGCAATAAAATTACTTCGAGAGGATACAGGCATGCATAAGCCAGAGCATGCTACCTTGCGTGCTGTATTTATAGAAATGACTAAAAAGAAAAATATCTGGAATTATATAAGTTGATATAATCAACCCAAAATAATAACTTCAAGTTAGCACAAAATCAAATTCAAAGTTCTAAATTTGACGTTTGCGTTAATAAGACACTTTAATTAAAATTATGAAAATAAAAACTCTCGTATATTCCTTATTAATTATAGGATTAGTTGGTTTAATTGGTTACCGAATTACAAAAAATAGCGATAGCAAAGGACCGAAAGACAAAGGAAAGGAAGAACAACCCATTACTGTAAATGGATCGGTTATTCGTTTACAAACATTCGATAACAATTTATCCCTTTCAGGTTCAATTGAAGCCAATGAGCAAGTGGAGATTCGATCTGAAGTTTCAGGAATTGTCAAAAACATCTATTTCCAAGAAGGAAGTAATGTTTCTAAAGGTCAAATTTTATTCAAAGTGAATGATATTGAACTGAAAGCACAATTGACTCAAGCCAAAACGAAAGAAAGTTTAGCCTCTGAAAATGAAAGAAGAGCTAAATTGTTATTGCAAAAAGAAGCCATTAGCCAAGAAGAATATGATGTAGCACGAGCTGATCTTCAATCTGCAAAAGCACAAAGTCAATTAATACAAGCGCAAATTGAAAAAACTTCAGTACGTGCTCCTTTTTCAGGAAAGATTGGATTGCGTTCTATTTCTCCAGGAACTTATGTTACACCTACTCTTTTAGTAGCTAAGTTGGTAAATAGTGGTCAATTAAAAATTACATTTTCTATTCCTGAAAAATATGCTTCTCAAGTAAAAAAGAATGCCACAATATCTTTTAAAGTTTCAGGTTCTGACCAATCGTATTCAGCCAAAGTGTATGCAATTGAACCAGAAGTTGAAATTGCAACAAGAACATTGAAAATTCGTGCATTGGCAAACAATAGTGATGGAAAATTATTCCCAGGAACTTTTGCGGATGTTGAATTGCCTTTGGATATTATCAAAGATGCGGTGGTAATTCCAACCGAAGCAATTATTCCTATTCAAAATGGTAAAAAAGTGTTTATTGCCAATAAAGGAATGGCTAAAGAAGTACTAGTGGAAACCGCTACACGAACAGATGCTTCTATTTTAGTTCTTTCTGGTTTAAAAGCTGGAGATACTATTTTAACTTCTGGAGTAATGTCATTAAAGGACGAATCACCAATAATTGTGAAAATTAAATAAGCATTTGCTAGTTTATATTGCTAAAAAAATTAAACATGAGTTTATCTACATTAAGCATAAAAAGACCTGTATTTACTATTGTTATCAACTTAACTATTGTTTTGTTTGGACTGATAGGATACAGTTTTTTAGGAGTTCGAGAATTTCCTTCTATAGATCCTGCCCAAGTTTCCATTCGTACTAATTATACTGGAGCGAATTCCGATATTATTGAATCTCAGATTACTGAACCTTTAGAAAAAGCAATTAATTCAATTGACGGAATCAGAAATGTTACTTCTTCAAGTATTCAAGGAAGTAGTAATATTACCGTTGAATTTAACTTAGACAAAAATTTAGAAGAAGCAGCGAATGATGTTCGTGATAAAGTCTCGCAAGCTACGCGTAGTTTACCACAAGATATTGATGCACCACCTGTTGTGTCTAAAGCAGATGCCAATAGTGACGCCATCATTTCGATGACAATTCAAAGTGATTCACGTAATGCTTTAGAATTGAGTGATTTTGCAGAAAATGTAATTGGACAACGTTTAGAAACCATTCCTGGCGTAAGCGGGATTCAAATTTGGGGACAAAAACGATACGCGATGCGTTTATGGATTGATCCTGTAAAACTAGTGTCGTATGGTTGCACTGTTTCTGAAGTTCGATCAGCATTAAACAAACAGAATGTAGAATTACCATCGGGTAAAATTACGGGAGCCAATACCGAGTTAATGGTAAAAACGATTGGTAATTTGTCCAAAGCAGAGGAGTTTAATAACATAATCATTCGTTCTGAAGGGGATAAAATTGTTCGTTTTAGTGATATTGGAAAAGCTGAAATTGGTCCGGAAAATGTTGAAACTAATATGATGCAATCTGGTGTCCCATTAGTTGGGGTGGCTATTGTTCCTCGTCCTGGAGCCAATTATTTAGATATAGCGAAAGCATTTTACAAAGAATTTGAACGCTTTAAAAAAGATTTGCCAAAAGATATCCGTTTGAATATTGTAATTGACAATACTGTTTTTGTTAAACAATCAGTAATTGAAGTTGCTGAAACTTTAGGGATTTCTATTCTATTGGTAGTCTTAATCATCTATTTATTCTTTAGAGATTGGGCCATTGCATTCCGACCTTTAATTGATATTCCAGTTTCTTTAATTGCTACATTTTTTATCATGTGGTTGTTTGGATTCTCTATTAATGTATTGACATTATTAGCTATTGTTTTAGCCACAGGTTTAGTGGTCGATGACGGAATTGTAGTAACCGAAAACATCTTCAAAAAAGTAGAAGAAGGCATGAGTCCTATAGAAGCCGCTATCAAGGGTTCCAACGAAATCTTTTTTGCAGTTATTTCGATTTCAATCACCTTAGCAGCCGTATTCTTGCCAGTAATTTTCTTAGAAGGTTTTGTGGGGCGCTTGTTCCGGGAATTTGGCGTCGTTATTGGCGCTGCCGTATTGGTTTCGGCTTTTGTATCGTTGACGCTTACCCCAATGTTGAATGCCTATTTGATGAAAGGTGGAAAGCAAGAAAAGTCGAGGTTTTACAATTTGACTGAACCCTATTTTCAAAAACTAAATACTGGATATGCTGAAGCTTTAGCAGGTTTCATGAAAAAGAAATGGATCAGTTTTCCAATTTTAATAGCTTGTTTTGGTTTAATTTATTTGTTTTTCAATCTATTGAAAAAAGAAACGGCTCCTTATGATGACCGAAGTGGAATGGTATTACGAGTTGCAACTGCAGAAGGCGCCTCTTATGAATACACTAATCGCTTTATGCAAGAAATTTCTAAGCTAGTGGATGATTCTATCCCTGAGAAAAAAGTGGCATTAGTAATCACTTCACCAGGATTTAATGCATCTTCTGTTAATAGTGGATTTGTTAGAATTTCATTATTACAACCTGACGAAAGAAAAGCATCTCAAAAAGAAGTTGCTGAAAAATTAACCAAATGGACAAGTGGTTATTCTGAAGCTAAGACATCCGTTATTGAGCAACCAACAATTGCTGTGAATAGACGTGGCGGATTACCAATTCAGTACATTATTCAAGCCTCAAATTTTGAAAAGTTGAGAGAGAAAATCCCATTGTTTATGGAAGAAGCCGCTAAAAACGAAACCTTCTCCACTACTGATGTGAATTTGAAATTTAATAAACCTGAAATAAATGTGACAATTGATCGAGAAAAAGCAGAAAGTTTAGGAATTTCAGTTTTAGATGTAGCACAAACATTGCAGCTTTCTTTGAGTGGTCAACGCTTTGGTTACTTTATTCGCAATGGAAAACAATATCAAGTAATTGGTCAATTTGAAAAAAATGATCGTGCTAAACCTTTAGATTTAACTTCTATGTTTGTCAAAAACAATAAAGGTGAATTAATTCAAATGGATAATGTAGTTACCATTGAAGAACAAAGTAACCCTACTCAATTGTATCATAATAACCGATATATGTCGGCTACTGTTTCGGCAGGATTGGCTCCAGGTAAAAGTATTGGCGATGGAATCGAAGCAATGGATGAAATTAAAGCCAAAGTTTTAGATGACACTTTCACTACTGATTTAGGTGGAGAATCAAGAGATTTTGTAGAAAGTAGTTCCAACACTTCGTTTGCTTTTGGCTTAGCTTTAGTTTTAATATTTTTAATTCTTGCAGCTCAGTTTGAAAGTTTTGTTGATCCAATAATTATCATTTTAACAGTGCCAATGGCGGTTGCCGGAGCATTATTTTCATTATGGTTATTCAATCAAACCTGGAATATCTTTAGCCAAATTGGAACCGTAATGCTGATTGGATTGGTTACCAAAAACGGTATTTTGATTGTCGAATTTGCAAATCAATTACGCGAACAAGGCAAACCAAAACTGGAAGCTATTTTAGAAGCCTCAGAAGCTCGTCTTCGTCCTATCTTGATGACTAGTTTGGCAATTGCTTTGGGTGCTTTACCAATTGCCTTATCTCTTGGTGCAGCTTCAAATAGTAGAATTGGAATGGGAGTGGTTATTGTTGGGGGAACAGTTTTCTCATTAGTTTTAACTTTATTCATTATTCCAGCCTTGTATTTAATGTGGTCGAAAGCCCGAAAACATTACCCAGAATTTGATCATATTAATGAATATGAACAAGAAAGTAAATAAATATGACAAAGTGTAAATTCATCATAGCAAGTATTCTGTTTTTTGCTTTTAACAATGTAAATTCTCAAGAAATTATATCACTTGAATCTGCAGTAAAACTAGCTTTAGAAAACAATTACGAAATTAAAATAGCTTCGAATAATTCGCTTATTGCAACAACAAATGTAGCAATTGGAAATGCAGGAATGTTACCTGTTGTTTCAGCAACAGTTGCTGCTAATAATCGCGTTCAAAATAGCTCGCAAACTTTACAAAGTGGGATTGTCAATTCATTAGACAATGCAAAAAATAATAGTTTGAATTATGGTGTCAATCTAGATTGGACGGTATTTGACGGATTCAAAATGTTTGCCAAATTAGACCAATTGAAGGAATTACAAAAATTGGGTGAAACACAATTGAAACAAACTATTTTAAACAAAATAAGCGCGGTTACAACCACCTATTTTGATTTGGTTCAGCAACAACAACAATTGGAAGCCTTAGATTCTACGATTGTAATTTCAAACCAACGTTTGGCATTGGCACAAAATCGATTTGTAATTGGTAAAGCTTCAAAACTAGAAGTATTGAATGCACAAGTTGATTTGAATACAGACCAAGTTACTCTTCTTAGACAAAAAGAATTGTATGCCAATACTAAAATTGTAATGAATCAAATTTTAGCTCGAGACACAGCAACAGAATTTAAAGTCAATGATGCTATTCGTGTTGATGCTACTTTACTTTTAGATAATTTAGTCTCTTTAGCCGAGAATCAAAATCCTCAATTAGTTGCTCAAATTATTGCAAATAAAGTAGCTGAATTACAATTAAAACAAGTTAAGGCTAATCGATATCCAACAATTCGATTAATAACGGGATACAATTTGTCCGAAACACAAGCTAGTTTGGGTTTTGCAACTGCAACTTCAGCTAAAGGATTTAATTATGGCTTTAGTGCCGCTTTAAATCTCTTTGACGGATTTGCTCAAAATAGAAATGGAAAAATTGCTCAACTTCAAATTGACAATTCTAAATTGACTATCGATCAACAAAAACTAGCACTACATTCTCAATTAGCTACCTCTTTCCAAACTTATTTAACTAATCTTGAACTTATTCGTTTAGAAGATAAAAATGAAGCTATAGCTAAACAAAATTTAGCTATTACCTTAGATAAATTTAAAATTGGGACTATTACAACTTTAGAATTTAGAACTGCTCAACTGAATTTTGTAAATGCTAAAGTGCGAAATAGCAATGCTCAATTCCAAGCTAAATTATCTGAAATCGCATTAAAAGAACTGGCAGGAATTATTAACCTAAATTAATAATACAAATGACATCTTATAACCCAAAAGACTGGATCAGTTTTATATTTCATTTTAGTAAGGCCGACACCTTTAGAAAGTTAATTCCAATCATGATAATCATTGGAATCTATTCAGGAATTATCGCTTATCTTGAAATTGAATATTGGCACTTACCGGAAGATAGTCATGTGAAAAACATTTCAATGATGCATGGGATGTTGGGTTTTGTCATTTCATTATTGTTAGCCTACAGAACAAACACGGCTTACGATCGTTGGTGGGAAGGAAGAAAAATGTGGGGAGGTTTAGTAAATAGTTCTCGCAACCTTGCAATCAAACTCAATGCTATGTTAGTGGATGACAATGATCGTGAATTTTTTAAAAAAATGATTCCGCATTATGCTACTATTTTAAGAAAACATTTAAATGATAGCGATACAGGGAAACAATTATTTGATGATGTCGATTTAGAAATTGATCACCACAAACACCGTCCCAATCAAGTTGCCAATAAATTATTCGTGAAAGTAAACAATTTATATCTTTCAAAGAAATTAACTGGCGACCAACTAATAGTTATCAATAGCGAATTACAATCTTTTACTGATATTTGTGGTGCTTGTGAGCGGATTAAGAATACCCCTATACCCTATTCTTATAGCGCTTTCATTAAGAAATTTATTTTTATTTACGTATTGACTTTACCTTTTGGATATGTATTTAGTTTAGGATATTATGTTATTCCTGTAGTTGTATTTATCTTTTACGTTCTCGCTAGTTTAGAACTAATTGCTGAAGAAATTGAAGATCCTTTTGGAGAAGATGCTAATGATTTGCCTACTAAAAAAATTGCGGAAAATATCAAAAAGCATATTGAAGAAATTTTATAAATTCTAAAAAAAACATATGAAAACTAGTGCTAAAATTATTTTGGTTGTACTTCTTTCTTTTTTTGTTTCTTGCCAAAAAAGCACCACTGAAAATTCATCTGTATATTTTGAAAAAACAAAAGATAGTATTCAAAATGGTGGTGTAAAGGTAATTCCGATTACTACTTCAAAAGGTACTTTTAATGTTTGGACCAAACGTATTGGGAACAATCCGAAAATTAAATTATTGCTTCTTAATGGTGGACCTGGAGCTACACACGAATATTTTGAGTGTTTTGAAAATTTTCTGCCAGCTGAAGGAATTGAAATTATTTACTACGACCAATTGGGTTGCGGTAACGCTGATAATCCAAAAGACGTTGCGCTTTGGGATTTGGGACGTTACGTCGAAGAAGTAGAACAAGTTAGAAAAGCGTTGCATTTAGACGAATCAAATTTTTATGTATTAGGACATTCTTGGGGTGGAATTTTAGCGATGGAATATACGTTGAAGTACCAACACAATATGAAAGGTCTGATTATTTCCAATATGATGTCGAGTTGTCCTGAATATGGTAGATATGCTGACGAAGTATTAGCCAAACAAATGGATCCAAAAGTGCTAGCAGAAATTAATAAAATTGAAGCTGCGAAAGATTTTGCCAACCCACGCTATATGGAATTATTAATTCCTAATTTTTATGAAAAACACATTCTTCGTTTTCCTTCAAAAGATTGGCCAGAACCGGTAAATCGTTCTTTTGCTAAAATGAATCAATCGTTATATGTGACTATGCAAGGGCCAAGTGAATTTGGTATTTCTGGAA
>JAGNSF010000249.1 GCA_017988155.1 Flavobacterium sp.
GAACTGAATTAAGAGGTAAAACTTTAGGTATTGTAGGTATTGGTCGTATTGGCCAAGCTACTGCAAAAATGGCTCTTGGTTTAGGAATGAAAGTTATCGCTGCGGATAGTTTTATTGACAAAGTAGATGTAAAAGTGGAATTCTTTGACGGACAATCTGTAACTACAACCATTGTATCGCAATCATTAGAATCTTTATTCAAAGAAGCTGATTTCATTTCGTTACACGTTCCTGCTCAAAACGGATACATTATCTCCAAAGCGGAATTGGCTATTATGAAAGACGGCGTTGGAATTGTAAACTGTGCTCGTGGTGGTGTAATTGACGAAATCGCATTAATCGATGCTTTAGACAGCGGAAAAGTAGGATTTGCTGGATTGGACGTTTTTGAAAGTGAACCAAAACCAGAAATCAAAATACTTATGCACCCAAAAATCTCTTTGACTCCTCACATTGGAGCAGCTACAGGAGAAGCACAAGATAGAATTGGAACTGAATTAGCACAACAAATCATCAGTATTTTAGGTTAATCCATTTCAAATAATCCAATTAAAGGATGTCTCAAAAGACATCCTTTTTTTTATACTTTACTTTGTGTAAAAATCATAACTTTGTAACGCTTTAGACAATCCTAATGGAAAAATTAAAACAGCGTTGGGGCGTTCAATCCAATTTCCAACTGACTATTATTTTTATCGTTTTTGCAATCACAGGTTCGGCCTCAGCTATGGTTTCGAAACCTGTATGTATATGGCTGGGAATTACTAAAGATGATTTTGGATTTTTCTTCACTCCTATTCGACTAATTTTGATTTTTCCATTGTACCAAGTGCTATTGGTTTCCATAGGATTTCTTTTTGGACAGTTTGCTTTTTTTTGGGAGTTTGAAAAGAAAATGCTTCGCCGTATTGGTTTGGGATTCTTATTTAAAGAAAAATAATCTTAGACCAAATTCTTTAGCTGAATTTTTAATTTGGATAACCAAAAATCTTTGTTTCTTTGTAAAAACAAGTTTCAGATGATACAAGCTAAAAACCTTCATAAATTCTACGACCAATTAGAAGTACTAAAAGGAGTAGATTTACACATTCAAAAAGGAGAAATTGTGTCTATTGTTGGAGCTTCAGGAGCAGGAAAAACTACCTTATTACAACTACTCGGCACATTAGACAAACCCTCTATTCAAGAAGGAACAGAGTTGTTCATCAATGGAGAAAATGTTTTGACAATGAACGATAAAACTTTATCCAAATTCCGAAATTTAAACCTGGGTTTTATTTTTCAATTTCATCAATTACTACCGGAATTTACGGCTTTAGAAAATGTATGTATTCCAGCATTTATTGCCAATAAAAACAAACAAGAAACGGAGACTGAAGCGAAACGATTATTAGAGTATTTAGGTCTTTCGCACCGTATTGATCACAAACCCAATGCCCTTTCAGGAGGGGAACAACAACGCGTAGCAGTGGCGCGCGCTTTAATCAATAAACCCGATGTGATCTTTGCTGATGAACCTTCTGGAAATTTGGATACGACTTCGGCAGAGAACTTACACCAATTGTTTTTTAAATTGCGTGACGAGTTTGGGCAAACTTTTGTCATTGTAACACACAACGAAGAACTAGCTAATATGGCGGACAGAAAATTAATCATGGTTGACGGACAAATTAGCAATCTCTAATTGGAAAATCTTTTCTTTTTTTCACCACATAGAAACATAGAAAAAATTGTATTGATAGATTAAGATAGACGTTTCACTCTTCACATAATAACTATGTGAAAAATAAATCTATTTCTATACTTTCTTTTAAATTTAACTTGTCTATGTCTCTATGTGGTTGAATATTTTACACCTCAATGTAATATTCAATGATTTAGTTCCCCTTCAAAAATTATTTAAATAAACTATCTTTGAAATTCCTTTATTCTCGAAAAACTTATGAATTCTGCCGAACTACAATCTTTTCTAGACGAAAAAGTTACTCAATACAACACACGAGATTTTATTGATAGTGACCCTGTTCAAATTCCGCATTTGTTTTCGCAAAAAGAAGATATTGAAATTGCAGGATTTTTAGCAGCAACTATTGCTTGGGGTAATCGAAAAATGATTATCAAAAATGCACATCGTATGGTAGAATTGATGGGCAATTCACCTTATGACTTTGTGCTTTCGCATCAAGAAAAAGACTTAAAAGATTTAGAATCATTTGTACACCGAACTTTTAACGGTCAGGATTTTATTGTATTCATCAAAGGGTTGCAACACATTTATCAAAAACATAACGGACTGGAAGCGGTTTTTACCAAAAATCAAGAAACGTTGTCTATGCAAAAGAGCATTCACGAATTCAAGAAAGTCTTCTTTAATGTTCCGCATGCAACACGTACTCAAAAACACATTTCAGATCCACTTAATAATTCGGCGGCAAAACGAATTAATATGTAGATACGGGTAATTAGGGTAGTTAAAATTATACTTAAAATTAGCACTATCTTTGTCTGTTATAAAAAATTAAATATACCTATAAATGGGTTTGACTAAAACAGAACTTAAAGAGTTTTTAGAC
>JAGNSF010000062.1 GCA_017988155.1 Flavobacterium sp.
TGCGAGAGCCTTAGGCTCGTGCCATCTTTTAAGGCAGGACTTCAGGCCAGTCGAAACACATAAATACTATCACTATACTTTCGAGAGCCTTAGGTTCGTGCCATCTTTTAAGGCCGGACTTTAGTCCAGTCGAAACACATAAATACTATCACTATACTTGCGAGAGCCTTAGGCTCGTGCCATCTTTTAAGGCCGGACTTCAGTCCAGTCGAAACACATAATCACAATCACATCACTTGCGAGAGCCTTAGGTTCGTGCCATCTTTTAAGGCAGGACTTTAGTCCAGTCGAAACACATAAATACTATCACTACACTTGCGAGAGCCTTAGGTTCGTGCCATCTTTTAAGGTAGGACTTCAGTTCAGTCGAAACACATAATCACTATCACATCACTTGCGAGAGCTGTAAGTTCGACCCATTTTGCATGGCTGGACTTCAGTCCAGTCGTTCTTAAACAACAAAAATGCTAAAGCACATCTATTGCTAGACTAATCTATTTTACCTCTTTTTTTGAAAAATACAATGACAGAAAAGTCACTGTAGTGCAGCCGATTGAAGTGGGGGAGTTCAGCTGCGCAATTTCTTGCGTTTTGATTTTCAAAAATAGCAGAATTATTTTAAATAAATAGGATTGGGATTACTTTTTTCAAATCTATTCTGTGTGTGTAGTATACTCGAACGATTATTTGCTACCAATTGCCTATAAATACTATATTTGTGGTAGAATCCAAAAAGGAATTATTATTTTAACTTAGAATATGCATTTTTCTCTTATTATACCGGTATATAACCGTCCTGACGAAGTAGATGAGTTGTTAGAAAGTTTAGCTAAAACGACTTATCAAAATGATTTTGAAATTGTCATTGTAGAAGATGGCTCCACAATTCCATGTGGAGAAGTGATACAAAAATACCTTTCACAATTGAACATCGCTTATTTTTATAAAGAAAATTCAGGACCTGGCGATTCTCGTAATTATGGTATGGCTAAGGCAAGTGGTGACTATTTTATCATTTTTGATTCAGATTGTATTATCCCTGCTCAGTATCTCGAAGAAGTGGATAAAGCGTTGAAGCAGGATTATGTGGATTGTTTTGGTGGTCCAGACAAAGCTTTGGATAGTTTCTCAGACATTCAGAAGGCAATTAATTTTGCGATGACCTCGTTCTTAACTACAGGAGGTATTCGTGGTGGATCAGAGAAAATAGGGAAGTTTCAACCAAGAAGTTTTAACATGGGATTGTCTCGTAAAGCCTTTGAAGCTTCAAAAGGGTTTGGTAATATTCACCCCGGTGAAGATCCAGATTTATCTATTCGTTTGTGGAATTTGGGTTTTGAAACTCGATTGTTTTCAAAAGCTTTTGTGTATCATAAACGCCGAATTGATTGGGATAAATTTTCTGTTCAAGTTAGTAAATTTGGTAAAGCCCGACCTATTTTAAATAGTTGGTATCCGGAACATAATAAATTGACTTTTTTCTTTCCAACTGCGTTTATTGTAGGATTTTTTCTTTCGGTTGCCTTGTTGCTGCTAACATTCGATTATTTTTTACAGTTGTACATGTTGTACTTCTTTATTTTGTTTGTAACTTCAAGTATTCAAAATAGGAGTGTGCGCATAGGGTATTTGTCTTTAATTGCTGTTTGGAAACAATTTTATGGATATGGTTTAGGATTTTTAGAATCATATATAAAAGTCATTGTTTTAAAACGCCAACCTGAAGTCGCTTTTCCAAATTTGTTTTTCAAAAAATAACAAATGTCTAAAATCATTGGTTTAACCGGAGGAATAGGTAGTGGCAAAACTACTCTTGCGACCTATATGGAGTCGCTTGGGATCCCTGTTTTTATTGCCGATGATGAAGCTAAAAAGCTGATGCAAACAGCAGCCGTTTTGGAAGCTATCCAGACTAGTTTTGGTGATGCTATTTTTGAAAACGGACAATTGAATCGGCAACAACTAGCAGCAATTGTTTTTTCAAAATCAGAAAAATTACAACAACTTAATGGTATTATTCACCCCGCAGTGAAGCAGCAGTTTTCGATTTGGCTTGGCCAATTCCAATCAGAACCTATAGTGGTGTACGAAGCTGCAATATTATTTGAAAGTGGTAGTTATCAAAACTGTGATTTAATTATAACGATAACGGCTCCATTAGAAGATAGAATAATCCGGGTAATGCAACGCGATTCTAGTTCTAGAGAGCAAGTACTAGAGAGGATCAATGCCCAATGGACAGATGATCAACGTGCAGCAAAAAGCGATTATGTTATTGATAATACGAATACACAAATAGCGAAGCAAGAAATTGATAAAATTCTTAAAATTTTAAAGAATTAGCAATACTTTGGCTAGATGTTAATATTTGGTTAATGTATTATTTACTATATTGTTAAAATACTAAATTTGTTTCGATGAGTAAGCTATTCTTTAGATTGTTGGTTTTATTAATGAGTTTGTCCCTAATCGGGATTATACTCGTTCAAGTCTATTGGTTTAATACTTCTCTTGAAAACAACGAAGAGCAATTCAAATTTCATGTCAAACAGGTTTTGGGTAATGTGGCAGCAAAATTGCAAAAACAAGAAGCGTATAGTTTTTATGACCGGTACAATAAACTTAAAGATAGTACAGGTAAAATTCCTAAAAAAGATGATTTACTTCAATTTACTTACGTTCAAAAGAATTTAAAAACAAATAAGACTATTGTGTACTCCAATAGTATTATAGAAGAAGACTTTAATATTAAGTCGTCTTTATTTGATAAAAAATCAGATAGTTCAAAGTTGTTTAAAAGTTTTAGTTCTAAACGAGTTACTGAAATTTATAATACGAAACCACTAGAAAACACAATGCTTTCGCAAAGTTTAATTCCGGATGAGCGAATTGAAAAATCAGGAAGTTTAGATGTGTTAGACAACGCACAATTTGAAATATTTTATAAAGACATTGCTTCGGCTATGCCTTTACAAGAGCGTGTTACAGCTGAGAATATTCGTAGCTTAATAAAAAAAGAGTTAGAAGAATATGGTGTAAAAACCAATTTTGAATTTGGAATTTATAGCAATGGTTTGGCTACTAAAGTGGCTTCTAATAATTTTAAATACAATCCTAAGAATAGTTATTCGATTCCTATTTTAACTGACAATGAAGAGAACGAACAGTATAAACTGATGGTGAGTTTTCCTCATAAAAAACGATTCTTGCTCTCTGAATTAGTTAGTATTACCATATTGTCTATTATTTTCACGCTCATAATTATTATTGCTTATTCTAGTGCTTTGAGTCAATTGATACGTCAACGTCAAATTTCTGAAATCAAAACTGATTTTATTAATAATATGACGCACGAGTTTAAAACGCCAATTGCAACGATAAATTTAGCTTTGGATGCCATTCGAAATCCAAAAATTATTGATGATAAAGAGAAGGTTTTACGCTATTTAGCTATGATTCGTGACGAAAATAAACGAATGCATGCCCAAGTAGAAAATGTTTTGCGTATTTCTAAATTAGAGAAAAAAGAGTTAGAAATAGAAAAAGAATCGATTTCGATTGAAGACGTGATCAACGATGCGATGGAACATGTAAGTTTGATTTTGGAAGACAGATCCGGGACAATCGATACGCATTTTAATGCTTCAAGAACAACAGTTTTAGTGAATGATAATCATTTTACCAATGTGATCGTTAACATATTAGAAAATGCGATTAAATATTCGCCAGAAACACCACAGATCAATATTTATACTGAAAATATTAAAGATATGGTGTTGGTAAAAATACAAGACAAAGGATTGGGAATGAGTAAAGTAGCTCAAAAAAGAATCTTTGAGAAGTTTTATAGAGAACATACTGGTGACATTCATAATGTGAAAGGTCATGGTTTAGGTTTGGCTTATGTAAAACGAATTGTAGAAGACCACAACGGTCAAGTTTATGTTGAAAGTGAAAAAGGAAAAGGAAGTACCTTTACCATTAAATTACCCCTAATAAATTAGATTATGGAAAATAACAGAAAAATTCTATTAGTAGAGGACGATCTTAATTTTGGAGCAGTACTAAAAGATTATTTAGTGCTTAACGATTTTGAAGTGACATTGGCTAAAAACGGAATGGAAGGTTTTGAAAAATTCAAAAAAGATCATTACGATTTGTGTATCTTGGATGTAATGATGCCTTACAAAGACGGTTACACTTTGGCTAAAGAGATTAGAGAAAAGAATGCAGAAGTGCCTATTATTTTTTTAACAGCTAAATCTATGAAAGAGGATGTGTTAAAAGGGTACAAAGCAGGTGCAGATGATTATTTGAACAAACCATTTGATTCAGAGGTTTTGTTAATGAAAATCAAAGCAATTATTCAAAGAAAATCTTCAGATGTTAAAGCAGAGCAAGTACAATTTGAATTTACGATTGGTAAATTTCATTTGAATTCAAAATTGAGATTTTTAACTTTTCAAAATGACGAACCGATTAAATTGTCTCCAAAAGAGAATGAATTATTGAAAATGTTAATTCTTCACGAGAATGATTTGATGCCAAGAGAATTAGCATTGACTAAAATTTGGAGAGACGATAACTACTTTACTTCTCGAAGTATGGATGTATATATTGCCAAATTAAGAAAGTATCTGAAATCAGATGAGAATGTTGAAATTTTAAATATCCACGGAGAAGGTTTCCGATTGGTGATTAAAAAATAATTTAAAGTTAGAAATAAAAAAGCTCCAAGAAATTGGAGCTTTTTTTATGGTAATAAATTGAATTAAAACGAACGTTTCATTTTGTCTTGTATCGCGTCCAAACATAAGTTGTTGATACTTCCTTCGTGCGTGTGTTTGGTTGCTTTAGGCGATTGGAATGTTCCATTTTCCAATTGTTCTGCAACGGCTTTGTAGGCATCTCTAAACGGAACTCCAGCGACTACCATTTCGTTTAAGGAATCCACCGTAAATAGATAGTCGTATTTTTTATCGTCTAAAATATGTTCTTTTACTGTAATGTCTTTGATTGCAAAAATAGCTATATCCAAACAGGCTTTTAAATTTTGAATAGCAGGAAATAATCCTTCTTTCAATAATTGTAAATCCCTATGATAACCACTTGGTAAATTGTTTGTAATCAAAGTGATTTCATAAGGTAAGGCTTGAATCTTGTTGCATTTTCCACGAATCAATTCAAATACATCCGGGTTTTTCTTGTGCGGCATAATGCTAGAACCTGTTGTTAGATGAGACGGCAAGCTAATGAAATCAAAATTCTGACTCATATACAAACATACATCCATAGAAAATTTTGACAAAGTGGCTGCTACGCTACTCATAGCAAAAGCAACTGTTTTCTCCGCTTTTCCACGACTCATTTGAGCAGCTACTGCATTGAATTTTAAGGTTTCAAATTGTAATTCTTGAGTAGTGAATGTTCGATTGATAGGGAAGGAGCTTCCATAACCCGCAGCGGAACCCAATGGATTTTGATCTACCACTGTTAATGCCGCATTCAGCATGGTAATATCGTCAATCAAACTTTCAGCATAAGCCGAAAACCACATTCCAAAAGAAGAAGGCATTGCGATTTGTAAGTGTGTATATCCAGGTAACAAAACGTTTTGATGTTTGTTTGCCGAATCCATCAATAAATCAAAAAGTACTCTTACCTGTTCTTTCAATTCTTTGACAACATCTTTTAGATACAAATGAACATCCACTAAAACTTGGTCGTTACGAGAACGTGCTGTGTGGATTTTCTTTCCTGCATCGCCTAATTTGACAGTTAATAGGTATTCGATTTTGGAATGCACGTCTTCAAAACTATCTTCAATTTCAAAATTTCCGGCTTCGATTTCTTTAATGATTTCCTCCAATGCCAAAACCAAAGAATTGGTTTCTTCGGCAGTCAATAAACCAATTTGACCTAACATCTTCGCATGAGCAATAGAGCCTAACGCATCGTATTTGGCTAAAACTAAGTCTAATTCTCTGTCGTTTCCAACAGTGAAATGTTCAATTTGTTTGTCAGTGGCAATTCCTTTTTCCCAGAGTTTCATAGGTGTATTTTTTATTGCTTGAAAAAGTCAGTTAGTATTTTGATATACAACTGAATTCCTTCTTCTATTTCGTTAATAAATATAAATTCGTCAGCCGAGTGGGAGCGAAGCGTTTCTCCTGGACCCAATTTTAAGGATTGGCAACTCAATACTGACTGATCTGAAAGTGTTGGCGAACCATAAGTAGTTCTTCCTAATGCAATTCCAGCTTGTACCAAACCGTGTTCCAGCGGAATAGAAGAAGCGTTTAAATGCATCGAGCGAGGATTTACTTCTGCTGCTATATGATTTTTTACTGTAGCTAAAATTTCAGCATTACTATAGCAATCATTCACTCGAATATCGACAACCAAATGACATTCGGCAGGCACTACATTGTGTTGTTTTCCAGCATTCACCTGAGTTACGGTCATTTTTACAGGACCTAAAACTTCTGATATTTTTTCAAACTGATAGGTTTTAAACCAATCAATAATAGGCATTGTATTGTAAATGGGATTGTCTTCGTTTTGGTGCGCCGCATGACTGGCTGTTCCTTTGACTATAACGTCTAATACAAGCAAACCTTTTTCGGCTATAGCCAATTGCATTAAAGTAGGCTCACCGACAATGGCACAATCCAATTCAGGTAAATGTTGTAAAACACTGTTTAAGCCATTTTTGCCGCTACTTTCTTCTTCTGCCGATGCTACAATAACTATATTACAAGGTAAATTTTCTTGTCCGTAAAAATGAACAAATGTCGCTAAAAGCGAAACTAAACAGCCACCCGCATCAT
Source organism: Flavobacterium sp. (assembly GCA_017988155.1). GTDB lineage: Bacteria > Bacteroidota > Bacteroidia > Flavobacteriales > Flavobacteriaceae > Flavobacterium. Next base: position 6,831 of record JAGNSF010000062.1, read on the forward strand.
TACTTCCTAGACCAAATAACTTACCGTCTTTTACAATGGCTTCAAAAGGATCGTTCGTATAGCCTTGATTAGGCTTTACTGTATCGTGATGCGAATTCAACAAAAGAGTTGGTTTTCTTTCGTCAAAATGTTGGTTGAAAGCCCAAATGTTGTTGTTTTCTCTTTGAAAAGGAATTCCATTTTGAGTAAACCAATTCTCTATTAATAAAGCGGTTTGATCTTCTTCACTAGAAAAGGAAGGCGTTTCAATTAGCGCTTTTAACAAGTCAATAGCTTTTTGTGTAAGGATTTCTATAGTTTTCATAAAGTAATTGTCGTATAAGTCGCCTTTTTGTTTTGTAACATACGATGGTGTCCAATTCGGATTTGTTTTACTCCTTTGGAAAGGCTGTTGAAACAGTTGTCTAATTTAGGAATCATTCCGGAATGAATCGCTTGCTCTGCTTTTAATTGGGCATATAATTCGGGATTGATTGCTTCAATCACTGAACTGTCGTCTTCAGCATCATACAAAACGCCTGGTTTTTCAAAGCAATACGTTAGTGTTACATCATATATTGCAGACAAAGCAATGGCTAATTCGCTTGCAATAGTATCGGCATTCGTATTTAATAGTTGTCCTTTTCCATCGTGCGTAATAGCACAAAAAACGGGTGTAATGCCATTATCAAGTAAACTAGCTAATAAGTTGGTATTTACTTTTTTCACATCGCCTACAAAACCATATTCGATAGTAGGATGATTTCGCTTATCGGAAAGAATTAAATTCCCATCCGCTCCCGAAAATCCCATCGCATTCGATCCGTTAGCTTGTAATTTCGCTACTACTTCTTTGTTGATTTGTCCTGCATAAACTCCTACCACAACTTCTAGCATTGGTGCATCGGTAATTCGGCGTCCTTCAATCATTTGAGCAACTAATCCCATACTTTGCGCTAATTTTGTAGCTGATTTTCCTCCACCGTGAACTAAAATAGTATTGCCTTCCAAGGCTGCAAAATCATCTAAAAACCTTGCTAATTCGGCAGGATTATCAATGATATTTCCTCCAATTTTTATAATGGATATGGATTGTCTATTTTCCATCTTTTAGAATTTTTTGCAAAACCAATTGTGCTGCATAGGTTCTGTTATTAGCTTGTTCAATCACAATTGAATTTGCGCTATCAATTACTTCGTCTGCCACTATTACATTTCGTCTTACAGGCAAACAGTGCATGAATTTGGCATTATTAGTCAATTTCATTTTCTCAGCTGTCACCGTCCAATTTGGGTCTGAATTAGTCACTTTTCCGTATTCTTTGTAATTACTCCAGTTTTTGGTATAAATGAAATCGGCATTTTCAAACGCTTTGTGTTGGTCGTACTCAATTTTTGAATCTTTTGTAATTTCCGGATTCAATTCGTAGCCTTCAGGGTGTGTAATTACAAAATCAGCGTCTTGCAATTGCATCATTTGCACAAACGAATTGGCAACTGCTTGAGGTAATGCTTTTGGGTGTGGCGCCCAAGATAAAACCACTTTTGGGCGGTGTGCCGTTTTGTGCTCTTCCATCGTGATGGCATCTGCCAAAGATTGTAAGGGGTGTCCGGTAGCACTTTCCATGTTCACGACAGGCACTGTAGCATATTTTAAAAATCCTGACAATACGGTTTCGGCATTGTCTTTTTCTTTGTCGGTCAATCCTGCAAAAGCTCTGATAGCAATGATATCGCAATATTGTGACACCACTTGAGCGGCTTCTTTGATATGTTCAGAGGCACCTTGATTCATTACCGCTCCATCTTCAAATTCGAGTGTCCAACCTTCATTGGTAAAGTTCATCACCATCACATTCATTCCTAAATTCAATGCCGCCTTTTGCGTACTCAAACGCGTTCTTAAAC
>JAGNSF010000063.1 GCA_017988155.1 Flavobacterium sp.
ATTTTTGATTTGTGTTGGAAATATTAGAAAGAAATCTAGAAGGAAACTAGAAAAAATCTCGTGTTATCTTTCCACATTTCTGTGGTAGAATGCAGCACCTTCTTCGATTTACCGAAGGGTTGCTAAGGTTTCATTGGGTCTAATCCCTCTACCTTTCTTTATAACATTTTCAATACGTTTATATGAACTTTGAATTGCAAATAAACGTCATATTTCTGAAAGAAACAAATTTAGCTCCTGTATAATTAGGCAAAACACCTTTACGTAGCTTTTGATTTGCTCTTTTGAACAAACAATCATTTTCATTTTTTCATTCAAAAGAGCTAATCAAAGCATTATTTGCTATTTTAAATAAATAGTGATTCATTTTCTTGAGAATACATTAAAAATAGCAACGAGTTAACGGTTTTGTTTTTAGTTAACAAATCGGTTTCTGTCAAAACAAATCTTGGGTGAATTAATTCGTTAGTGAACAATTTGTTATTGGCTTTTTTTGTTCGGAATAATCTTTTGAATCGGTTACTCGGTGTGTAATGGGTTTCTTTTTTCATGATTATATGTATTAAATGATTGTTTATTATTTTTTTGGTTATAAAAAAAACCCTTTTGAAATGATTCCAAAAAGGGTTTTATAAGGTAAAACAAAACTTTTGGCATCAACAGACTCGAATAGACATCACGACAGTAGAACACACTAGTGCTACCATCTTAATTTGTTTTTGTTGTTGTTTAAAATTTTTCATTTTGTTTGTTTTAGTTATTGGGTATAAAAAAAGCCTCCCGTTTTCTACGGGAGGCTTTGCTATATTTAGTTGTAAATTAATTTATGCAATAGTCAACCCGCAGGATTTTTCCTGAACTGATTTTACCATTGTGCACACCTTAAAATTCATTTTTCTTTGTTTGAATATCAAATTTGCGAATAATTATTTACAAAACCAAATTTGAAAGAGAAATAATTCAAAGAAATGGGGTTAAAACAGCAATTTTTTGAATAAATCGAATGCAAAATACAATTTTGATATAAAAAAAGAGAAAGTTTGATTTGGAATTCAAAATGGTTTTATAACTTTGCACTCTAATTTCAGAGGAAAAATTTGAACTGATTGCAACCTCGTTAAAAAATGCTAAAGCAGGAACTTCCCTTTAGCATTTCGTGGCAACACCTTTTTTTCCTCGCTTAATTTTAAACAAATTAAACTATTATGGCTTATTTATTTACGTCAGAATCTGTGAGTGAAGGACATCCAGACAAAGTGGCTGATCAAATCTCCGATGCATTAATTGATAATTTTTTGGCATTTGATGCCGATTCAAAAGTAGCTTGTGAAACTTTGGTTACAACAGGTCAAGTGATCTTGGCTGGAGAGGTAAAATCAAATACTTACTTAGATGTACAACAAATTGCTCGTGATGTAATCAAGAAAATTGGTTACACTAAAAGTGAGTACATGTTTGAAGCTAATTCTTGTGGAATCCTATCGGCTATTCACGAACAATCAGCTGATATTAATCAAGGAGTGGATAGAGCAAGTAAAGAAGAACAAGGAGCAGGTGACCAAGGAATGATGTTTGGTTATGCTACTAATGAGACTGAAAACTACATGCCTTTGGCTTTGGATTTATCGCATGCTTTATTGATTGAGTTGGCTAACTTAAGAAGAGAAAACAACGAAATCAAATACTTGCGTCCAGATGCTAAATCTCAAGTAACACTTGAATATTCAGATGATAATAAACCAGTTCGTATTGATGCGATTGTAATCTCTACACAACACGACGATTTTGATGAAGAAGCTAAAATGTTAGCAAAAATCAAATCGGATTTAGTGAGTATTTTGATTCCGCGTATCAAAGCGAAATACCCACAATATGCGCATTTATTCAATGATAATATTACCTATCACATCAACCCTACAGGAAAATTCGTTATTGGAGGACCTCACGGAGATACTGGTTTAACAGGAAGAAAAATCATTGTAGATACCTATGGTGGAAAAGGTGCTCACGGTGGTGGTGCTTTCTCTGGAAAAGACCCGTCTAAAGTAGACCGTTCTGCAGCTTATGCAACCCGTCATATTGCTAAAAACTTAGTTGCAGCAGGATTGTGTGACGAAATTTTAGTTCAAGTATCGTATGCTATTGGTGTGGCAAAGCCAACATCAATCAACGTAAACACTTACGGAACCTCTAAAGTAAATTTGACAGATGGAGAAATCAGTAAAATAGTGGAAGGTATTTTTGATATGCGTCCGTACTTTATTGAGCAACGTTTGAAATTAAGAAATCCTATCTATAGTGAAACGGCAGCTTACGGACATATGGGACGTACGCCTGAAACGGTAACTAAAACTTTCTCTGCTCCTGGCGGATTAACTAAAACTGTTACTGTAGATTTATTTACTTGGGAAAAATTAGATTTTGTTGATGCTGTAAAAACAGCTTTTAAATTGTAATTAATCCATTTAATACACAAAAAAAACCACGCTATGAGCGTGGTTTTTTTTGTGGGGTTTGTCGAAATTATAAATTATACTTCAAACTAACTATAATGTATCTAGGCTGAACTGTGTACTGAGACGTTCGAGTTGAGAACTGCGAGAAACTATCGTCATTTAACGAGGTAGTATTTAATAAATTAGTCGCCGAAATTTTATACTCTAATTTACTTTCTTTTGTTTTTTGATAAATTAAACTTGCTGAAAGAAAATCATATTCGTTATTAACCGTTTTATCTCCGTTATAATAATGATAAAACTCATATTCAGATACAAATGAGAAACTTTTTAAGAAGTAGTAATCCAACTTAACAAAAGGTTTGTCCGTATAAAATTTAGTGTTGTTATAATCGTTTACTGTCAACGAATAACCCAACTCTAGGTTAGGTAGATTCTTATAATTTGTTGATGCTGTAAGGGTGTGGGTTTGCGTAAAACTTTCTCTAACTGTAAGTGCAGCATTTTGAATATTATTAAATTTTGACCAAGATAATCTCGTATTCAATGATGCTTTGTAATTCTTAAAAAAAGATCTACCATACATTGCAAAACCAGATGCCGATTCATCAGCAAAGTCAGAATTGTAAGGCGCTGATGTTTGATTTACACCATTAAAAACTGATTGTGTTTTGATCGCATCCACAGTTTTAGAATAGCTCAAATTAGCCGAAATATTTTCTAGATTAAACATATTGTATTTAAAATAGCGCAAAGAGTGGGTTTGCTGCGTTGCGTTCTCTAAAGTTCGACTCCCTTTAGTTAAACTGTTGTAATTATTAAATATAAAACCCTCGGCTAGCCTATTGATATCAGTAAAGCTATTCGTATAGCCAAAATTATAAGTCAAGGTTTCTGCTTTTTTCATTTGGTAAATCGCTAGAAAATCAGGCAGAACTCTAAAGAAATTTTGATTTAAGCTTGATCCTAACTGAGTATTCGTCATATCATACGCATGAAAACTCACTCCAGGCGTAAAAGTAAATTTACCAGTTAATACCTTATAATGAAATCCTAAAAAAGCATCATTAAACTTATAATTTACGTTGTTTCTATTTCGTGAGTCCGTTAAATTATTGACAATGCCACCATCTAAAATTTGAAAAATTGAGGAATCAAAATTCTGATTAGAAATGGTATTACCCATTGTGATATTAATATTGCTTTTTGGGGTAACCATATAATAGTAATCCAATTTTGTATCTAATTTATTAGTTTTTACAAAGCGATTTTGAGTTAAATCATTTCTGTTTTGTCCATTCAAATAACCTATTAAACTAAATGGCTGCGATTGTAAATTAGCATTGTAAAACGGATTTTCATCTTGATACAAATGTTGCATTTCAAAGGCAAAAACATTCTTCTCGCTTTGCGTAAAATAAGCACTTAAGTTTTGATTGAATGAGGTAGGATCTTGATTCTTTCCTGTAAAAATAGTTTCCGAATTGGATATTGAATTAACAATAGATTGACGTGATAAATTACTTGTCTCATCTTGTTTTGATACTTTAGCTAATATATCATAATCCAATTGCAATCTAGAACTTGGTTTATAAATTGAGCTCAATTTAAACAAGCCCAAATTACTTTTTTGATTGGATGTCTCTGTCCTTTTTTCAGTAGAAGCAATTTGGTTTGAATTTGGATTCAAAATATTTACTGTTGATTTTGTTTCCAAATCAGAATTAGAGTTTAACACAATTCCAAAACCGCTCAAGGTCCAAGCTTTTGTAACATTATACGAAAAATTCGCAGCGCCAAATTGGGTTTCAATTTCTTTTGCTCGATTATTACGCATCAAAGAGATCCCTAAATCATTTGAAGAAACATTAAAATTACTTCCACCCTTAGCCATCATACTTCTAAATCCGCCTGTGAATTTAAAATAATCTTGCACCGTCAAAGGCAATTCGCCAATATTATTGAAATTCGTAATTAAGTTGACACTATATTCTGGATTGTAATAAAACAATTTAGGATTCACCAAGTAGCGATTGGTATCATTTAAGCCTCCAGCTGCCGCAATATCCCCAAACCAGAAATTCTTTTTCCCTGACTTCAATTTGATATTCATGGCTACATTGTCCTGATTGTTTTCTACTCCCTTAAGAATTGAATTTTCATTATAATTTCTTAAAAACTGAACTTTATCAATCGCATCTGCAGGGATGTTTTTTACTCCTAATTTGGTGTCGCCTTTGAAAAAATCTTTTCCGTCCACCATTAATTTAGACACTTTTTTACCTTCAACCTCCACTTCACCATCCGAATTAATCTCTACACCCGGTAATTTTTTCAGCACATCTTCCAACTTTCGTTCCGTTCCTGATTTGAAAGAATCGGCATTGTACACAATAGTATCGCCTTTGATTGAAACTGGCATTTCACGAACAATTTCGACTCCGGCTAATTCAATTCCACCAGATTCCATGGTGATGTTTTGAACCATATTTTCGGACTTTGTAGCAATTGAAATTTCCTTATTCTGCATTCCAATGTAACTCAACTTGATCGTATACGAAGTATTGGCTTTCAAGTTTAGAACAAACTTCCCTTTATCGCTAGTTATTGCATACGCATCCATAGCTTTAGTGGTTTGATTCACCGCCATCACATTAGCCATTTCTAGTGGCGCTTTTCCAGTATCAAGGACAATTCCTTCAAAACGAATATTTTGAGCAGTCAAACTAGAAACAATAACTAAGCAGACAATCAGGACTAATTTTTTCATTATTTAATGTAGTGTTAGTTAAAAAAAAACGAATTATTTAGTGATTGATTCTGATTTCCATTCCTCCACGGCCTCCTCGACCTTGATTCATTTCTCTAAACTCTTCCATTTTTTTAATTACAGTTTCGTCATATTCTTTTTGACTCACTACTTTCCCTTTAGTAGCGGCTTTGATTTCTGCTTTTTCTTTCGGATTAAGAACTACTTTAGAACATAAGATAATGGTCTTACCATCATTTACCTCCAAAATTAATCCTGGCAATCCCCAATACCCTTCAGGTCCTTGATTTACGGGAATTTCTGGAGTGTACCAAGCGGTGATTGTAATTTCTTTAGGTAATTCTATAGCGTCCATGAAGTTTGTTTTCTTTTCTTCGGCAGGCTTATCTGATTCTTTTTTAGGCTCTTCTTCTTTTTTTGGACGGAAATTTCTAAAATCAGTTTTACTAGCTTCCTTAACTGCAGTTGCTTTGTAACAAGTATATCCACCAATCACTCTCGTTTCAGCTTCCATTTTCCAATTTAAATTAGACAATGAATCTTTTACCAAAAATTCTTTTCCCATAAATTCTTTATCCACTGTATAAGCCTTGTCTTTGACATTTTTGTAAAAAGTACCTCCACCTCCTGTCATAGAACTCATCATTCGTATACCACCGCCACCTTGAGGTGATGCATCCAGTTTTTCTTCTTCTTTGTAAATAGAGGCTGATTTGTCAAAATTTAAAATGAATGTTTTCTCAAACATTTTCTTCATTCGCTCTTCCATCATCTTTTGCATGTCTGGATTGATATTTTTATTTCCTTCCATACGAACTTTGAAATCAGCCATACTCGTTTTTGACTCGTATACTGCCATTCCTTGAAAGTCTTTCTGCGCAATCGCGTTTGTGCAAACTAATGCAAAGAGAAATAATAGTGCTATTTTTTTCATCAGGTATTGAATTATAGGTTATTTGTGCAAATATGTCGATTTCAACATTCTTTTGTTACCAAAAAAATGTTAAATACGCATTTTAGACTAGTTGAAAATCAAATGGTTTAATGCCAATTCATAAAATAAAGGCGAAATAAACAAACAACCGATGAATTCATCAATTGTGAATAAATCATTCAAAAAAATGTGTGGCAAACACTAATTTTTATCTATTTTTACCCTCTTAGAATTTATCAATTATAAAATCACACTACCGTAATGCATATAGCAGTAGCAGGAAACATAGGCTCAGGAAAAACAACATTGACCAATTTATTGGCAAAACATTTCAAATGGGAACCGCACTTTGAAGACGTGGTTGACAATCCTTACCTGGATGATTTCTATCACCAAATGGAGCGTTGGTCATTCAACTTGCAAATTTATTTCTTAAACAGTCGTTTTCGTCAAGTGATGCAAATTCGCGAAAGCGGTAAAAAAATTATTCAAGACAGAACGATTTATGAAGACGCACACATCTTTGCTCCTAACTTACATGCGATGGGCTTGATGACTAATCGTGATTTCCAGAATTACTCTTCTCTTTTTGAGTTGATGGAATCGTTGGTAAAAGCGCCTGATTTATTGATTTACTTGCGTAGTTCGATTCCTAATTTAGTAGGGCAAATCCACAAACGTGGTCGCGATTATGAGAATTCTATTTCTATTGATTACCTCAGTCGTTTGAACGAACGTTATGAAGCTTGGATTCACACTTATGACAGAGGAAAATTATTAATCATTGATGTGGACAATATCAATTTCGTGGACAATCCAGAAGATTTAGGAAACATCATCAACCGAATTGATGCTGAAATCAACGGTTTGTTTTAATCTAAAACAAAATTATATTTATAAAAAAATGCCTCAATTTCTTGAGGCATTTTTATTGTTATAAAATTGAAACCTATTTAATAGCTTCTACTTTAGCTTTCACTTCAGCTTCTGTTCCTTCAAAAACTTGAACGGTTTGTTTTCCGTTTTCAGAAATAGTTACTGTTGCTTTTGCTTTTCCGTTTTCATTGCTCATTTGAACATTGACTTGCTTTTTAGCTTCTCCTTTTTTAGCACAACAGGCTTTTTCTTCTTTTGCTATGTATTTACCATTAGCATCATACTTAGATAAACACATTTCTTTTTGCTCTGGAGTACATTTCAGACTGTCGCACATTTTAGCACATTCGTCTTTAGTCATAGTAGCGCATTTGTTCCTATCACAATTACCCATCATTTCTCCTTCTTCACACGATTTCATTTCAACTGTACAAGTCATTTCTTTGTGAGTTGTACTTCCCTCTCCTAAGATTGGCGCAATTACTAATCCAATCAAACAAGTTAATTTAATTAAAATGTTCATTGACGGACCAGACGTATCTTTAAACGGATCTCCAACTGTATCACCAGTTACAGCTGCTTTGTGTGCGTCAGAACCTTTGTACGTCATTTCACCATTGATTTCTACACCTGCTTCAAAAGATTTTTTAGCATTATCCCAAGCTCCTCCAGCATTGTTTTGGAACACTGCCCAAAGCACTCCTGAAACGGTAACTCCTGCCATATAACCGCCTAACATTTCTGCAATCAATTGGTTGTTATCTGCATATACTAATTTTCCTAAAAGAACAATCGCAATTGGGAAACCAATCGTTAAGATTCCTGGCAACATCATTTCGCGCAAAGCGGCTTTAGTTGAAATTTCAACACATTTACCGTATTCCGGTTTACCAGTTCCTTCCATAATTCCTGGAATTTCTTTGAACTGACGACGCACTTCATATACCATATCCATAGCCGCTTTTCCAACAGAATTCATTGCCAAAGCAGAGAATACAACTGGAATCATTCCTCCTACAAATAACATAGCTAAAACTGGTGCTTTGAAAATATTAATTCCGTCAATTCCTGTAAAGGTTACATAAGCTGCAAACAAAGCCAACGAAGTCAATGCCGCCGAAGCAATCGCAAATCCTTTTCCTGTTGCAGCAGTAGTATTCCCAACAGAATCTAAAATATCAGTACGTGTACGTACTTCTTTTGGTAATTCACTCATTTCAGCAATACCTCCCGCGTTGTCAGAAATAGGTCCGAAAGCGTCAATTGCTAATTGCATAGCTGTAGTAGCCATCATAGCCGAAGCTGCTAAAGCTACCCCGTAGAATCCAGCAAAAGCATAAGAAGACCAAATTGCTGCAGCGAATAAAATTACAGTTGGGAAAGTGGAAATCATTCCTGTTGCCAAACCTGCAATTACGTTAGTTCCAGCTCCAGTTGATGATTTTTGAACAATTGCCAAAACCGGTTTTGTTCCTAATCCTGTATAATATTCGGTTACTGATGAAATCGCTCCACCAACAATTAAACCTACAATAGTAGCATAGAATACACGCATAGATGAAATGTCTTTCAATCCTTCGCCATAGAATTCCATTTTCATAGTAGCAGGCAACATATATTCAACTAAAAAGTAACAGGCTACTAAAGTCAAT
>JAGNSF010000250.1 GCA_017988155.1 Flavobacterium sp.
CAATTTCAATTGAAACTAATTTAGAAAACTACATTGCAGATGCAAAAGTATCTGGGTCTAAAAATCAAGATTTGTATTACGAATTTAAAAAAGTAGACAGTCGTTTTCAAGATGAAAGTTTGGATTTGATTGAAAAGAAATTCAAAGCAATGAAAAGCAATAATGCTGCTGAAACAGCTAAAGTAAATGCTAAACAAGAATCCAATATTAAAAGAAAGTATTTGTATGCTACTAATTTTGCCATTAATAACAAGGAGTATGAAGTAGCGCCTTATATCGCACTTTCTGAAATTTATGACATCAATATTAAATATTTAGATACCATTCAAAAATCAATGTCACCTAAGGTAGCCAAATCGCTTTACGGGAAAAAATTAACTGAATATATTGCTTCCATTAAAAAGCAGCAATAAAGAAGTAATTAGTACAAAAACAAAAACCGACAAATAATTGTCGGTTTTTTTTATGCATCTTATAAAATAAAAAAACCATAACTTTCGTTATGGTTTTTGGAGCCGGCGGAGGGACTCGAACCCACGACCTGCTGATTACAAATCAGCTGCTCTAGCCAACTGAGCTACGCTGGCAGCGTATTACGGGTGCAAATATAATTCTGAATTTCTATTTTCCAAAATAAATAAGCACTTTTTTACGGTTTTTTTCGACTATAATTCGTTGATTTTAGCAATCAATTGATTAGCAGTTTGTTCCAATTCAACATTGATTTGTTTGAAGTGTGCTTTTTTGTTTTCAACGTTCTTAGCGTTTACTTTTGTAATCAAAACATCAAAAGCTGCAATAGCTTCATCGATTAAAGCATTAGTTTCTGGTGTTGGAACTCCTGAAGTAGAAATTTCAAACAAGTAAACTGCTTCAATAATATCTCCTAAAACGTAGTTGATGTCTTTCTTTAAATTCTTAACGTTTGCCATTTTATTTTTAATTTTAATTTGCGTGTGCAAAAGTACACATAATCTTTCTATTCCCTACTACGAAATGTAAATTTCTAAAATTGAAGCTTTTCCAACCAATTGAAATTCGGTTAAAACAGCGGGTACTAAAATCGTGTCACCTGTAGAATACGAATAATGTTGCTCGTCCAAAACAATTTCAAACTGTCCATCCACACACATATACACCGTAAATGTAGCTCTTGATTTTAGAACATTAAGCTGCCCTTCCAACGGGATAAACTGAGATGTAAAATAAGGACAGTCAACAACCGGATTGGATTGATTACTGTTTTTTTGGTACTGCTTCTGTGACGAAACTGCATTATAATTGATCGTATCTAAAGCCAAATCAACATGCAACTCACGTAAATTTCCATCAGAATCAACTCGGTCAAAATCATACAATCGATAGGTTATATCTGAGTTTTGCTGGATTTCGGCAATTACAGTTCCTGCTCCAATAGCGTGAACAGTTCCTGCTTGAATTAAAAAAGCATCGCCTTGATAAACTGCTACTTGATTTAGAATATGTAAAAGAGTTTTATTATTTAAATTTTCCAAATAATCAGTAGCATTAATAGCTTCTTTAAACCCTACAATAAGTTTTGCATCAATATCAGCTTGAATAACATACCACATTTCGGTTTTACCAAAAGAATCATGACGCAACTTTGCTAAATCATCATTTGGATGAACCTGAACTGATAAATCTTCTTTAGCATCCAAGTATTTAAACAAAAGCGGAAATTGATTTCCAAAGCGCTCATAAACAATAGTTCCTAAAATTTCTAAAGGAAATTCTTGGATCGCCTCGGTGAGTAATTTTCCCTTCATTACACCATTGGCAATTATACTAACATCTCCTTCAACAGTAGAAATTTCCCAGCTCTCCCCTATTTTATGTGATGAGATGGATTTGTGTAATACCGTCTTAAGCTTAGAACCTCCCCAAAGTCGTTCTTTGAAGATAGGATCAAATTGTAAAGGATAGAATTGAATTTCCATTAATAAAACTGAAATAAATATTGCTTTACTGAGTAACTATTTTTTGTACTGCAGCTAGAGCTTTGGGTATATGCTGACCCGCTAACATACTATTAAAAATATATTGAACTACTCCATTCGCATCGATTACATAGGTAACTCTACCTGGTAGCATTCCCAAAAGAGAACTAGGAACGCCAAATAATTTTCTGATTTTTTTATTCGTATCAGACAATAATAAAAAAGGGAGTCGGTATTTTGACGTAAATTTTTGATGTGAAACTAAACCATCTCCACTAACCCCTATCACCTCCGCCCCAAGATCTGAAAAATCTTGGTATTGATCTCTAAAACTGCACGCTTGCGCAGTACAGCCTGGCGTGTTATCTTTTGGATAAAAATAAATCACTACTGCTTTTTTTCCTACTACACTAGCGCTATCAAAAGTAGCTCCGTGCGAATCTATTGCGGTAAATTGTGGCACTTGATCGCCTATTGCTAATGCCATATTTATCCTCTATAAGTTACAAAATTACGTGGTGTCTCATACAAAACGACTTCTAAATCATGAGCTGATAGAATTCGTTTTCTGATTTTATTCCAAATCACCACTACTATATTT
>JAGNSF010000251.1 GCA_017988155.1 Flavobacterium sp.
TATCAGTACCTCCAAATTTGAAAATCAAACCTGCGGTATGTTGGAAGAAAGAAGGTGCGTCAGGAACTCCAGCAGTCACTCTATCTCCGTATGATTTTTTGTATTTAGATGTTAATTCTAAACCTACGTTTTCTGAAAACCAGAATGTAACTCCAGCACCTGTATTTATTGTACCATAACTTGTATCCCCTAAAAATGAATATCCACCACCAACTGAAAGTGAAGGATCAATTACTTTAGATTTAATTAAAGATTGAAAACTGTATTTAACAGTAGCATCAATTCCATAATAAACTAAATCTCCAGGGTTAGCAACCACGTACCCGCGAGAATCATGTCCTGCTGCAGTTGGGTTAAAACTTACAAATTTACTTACTTTATTTAATGACCCAGAAACCCCAAAAGAGAAGTTATCTCCAATATATTTAGATACTCCTAAATAGGTAACAGATGGAAGGATATTCCAGTTGTCTTTAACCGCAAATGGTTGAGAAAAGTGACGGTCCGCCCAACTTTTTCCTCCACCAGCACTGGTCTTAGTGTCAATGGCGTTAACTCCAAAAGATAGAGCCCACGGGTTATTGCTATCTTGTGCGTGTGAGCTCAAACCCATCACCATCATTGCAGCAACAAAAATTTTGTTAAGATGTTTCATACTTGATTTTTTAAATTACTTTTTAGTTATTTGAAACAAAAGTAGTGCCTTAATAGCGAATAAAAAAATTATTATTTGAAAAAAAAACATAACGGCCTGAAAATAAATTGCTTATATTAATGTAAAAATATTACTACATTGCTTTAAAACAATCAAAAAAATTACAATTTTACTACAACTACTTCTTTACCAATATAGATTAACGCTTTTTCAACAACTTCGTATCCCATATCTTCAATCGCTTTTTGGTAATTTTCCAATTGTATTTTATATTTCGGATTTGAAGCACCTGTTTTATAATCCAAAAGAAAAACATTATTGTTAGAATCAATCACCATTCTGTCGGGTTTAATTGTTCTTCCTTCCTTTTGAATGATGGTTTGCTCATTCAATACTTGATTTCCTTCTGCAAAATGATTTGACAACGACTCATGTTCTACAATACTTAAAATTGTCTGTAGCACAATATCTCTTTGGCTAAATTGCATCAACCCATTTTCTAGGGCTTTGGTAATAGCTAATTCTACATCATTTTTAGTTTTTACAAAGGATAAAATTTCGTGAATCACATTCCCATATTCTATAGCTTCTTGTTGATGGGTGCCCCACATTAAAGATTCTCGTTTTGCTATTTTGATGTTTTTAGGGTTTAAAACTTCTACTACAAAAGGAATAGTTTTAGTGCTATCCTCGTGTTTTTCTTCCAAAGATAATTTTGCGGAGTTACCCAACTCATATTCTAATCGATCTTCTTTATATAATGCTTGTGCTATTAAATAATTAATAAAAAAAGCACACATATTATTCTTTGGCACTTCGCCTTTGCTAGATAAATTTTTACTTGAAATAATATACAATTGCTCTTCAGCTCGGGTCAAAGCAACATACAACACATTAATATTATCCAATAATTCTTCTTGCTTTTTTATTGTGTATAATTCCAAAGCATCCTCGCCAAACCCTTCTACCGCACTGCTATTGTCAATCAATACTTTGGGCAAGCCGACTGTTTCTTCTTCAGCATTTAACCAGAGTTTATCTTTAGGTTTTCGACTGTAATCTTCCTCGGCAAAAGGCATAATTACCACTGGAAATTCTAATCCTTTGGATTTGTGAATGGTCATAATTCGGACAGCATTGGTGCCTTCGGGTGACGGTATGCTGAATTTCTCAGCACTTTTATCCCAAAAATCTAGAAAATCAGCAACACCCGCCTGATTGCGAATGTCTCTTTCTAATACGATATCCATAAAATATTGCACATAACTAGAAGTACGAAGCGCTGGTGAAATAAATTTACTTACTATAATTTCTACTGCTTCATACAGGGATTTTTTTCGGAGATTTTGAAAGGATAAATCCAAATTAAATTGCAACAACCAATTTTCAAATTCGGTTTCTTGAGCCAACACTTTGCCTTTGGCAATAAAATCATGTACTGGTAGTTGGTCTTGAGCGTGCAAAGCCAAATAATGTAAGAAATGAGCTTTGGCATCTACATCAGAACTATTTTTTAAATATCTTAATAAATGAATAATAAATCGTACCTCGGTCGCATTTTGAATCATCAAAGTTTCAGACGACAATAGAGGAACACCTTGCTCTGTTAGATAATTTGCCACTGCAATTCCTTGTCCGCGTTTACGAGTTAAGATGACAACATCTTTATATTCAAAACCTTTTTCGAGTACCTTATTTATGGTCTCCAAAGTAGCTTGCACATACATTTCAGTTTTGTCCAATGCTTTTTCTTCCGTTTCCGCTGTATCTGGAAGAAACGAAATATTGACATAGCCGCCTGTTTTGGAATTTACTTTTTGATGACTGTGATTTTCATACAAATCTTTGTAATCAGGATGCTGAAATTCATTAGCCATTAATTTAAAAAAGCTGTTGTTGAA
>JAGNSF010000064.1 GCA_017988155.1 Flavobacterium sp.
ACTTATCATTTATTATATGGTGATGTAAATTTAATTAACACTGAAATCGACATGTTTCATTCTATCACTCGTGAGGAAATTAGGGATGTTGCTAAGAAGTATTTGAATCCAAACCAAAGAATGGTATTGGACTATGTTCCAGTGAAAGATAAATCCCAAAACTAAGATACATCATGAAAAAATCAATTATAATTTTATCAAGCTTATTTATATCAGCGATAATGCAAGGACAAATCATTCCTCAACCCAAATCAGGAGTAGCCCCAACAATTAAAATAGGGAAACCAGAGTCGTTCCAATTAAAAAACGGGTTGAAAGTAATGGTGGTTGAAAATCATAAATTACCTAGAGTTTCGTTTACACTTACTTTGGATAACGCACCCTATGCTGAAGGAGCTAAAAAAGGAGTTGCGGACTTGACTAGTAGTCTTATTGGAAACGGCACCAAAAAAATCTCTAAAACCGCTTTCAATGAAGAAATCGATTTTATGGGCGCAAGTGTTAACTTTAGTTCTAATGGAGCTTCTGCAAATGCTTTGTCAAAATATTCAGCTCGTGTTTTAGAATTAGTAGCTGATGGTGCTTTGAATCCTAATTTTACTCAAGAAGAATTTGACAAGGAAAAAGCCAAAATCATAGAAGGATTAAAAGCAAGTGAGAAAAGCGTACCAGATGTTGCCGGAAGAGTTAATGATTTATTGACTTTCGGAAAAGAGCATCCAAACGGAGAATATGTTAGTGAGGCTACCATCAAGAATGTTACATTAGCAGATGTTCAAGCCAACTATAACTCTTACTTTGTACCAGAAAATGCCTACTTAATTATTGTAGGGGATGTAAAATTTGCAGAAACTAAAAAAGCAGTAGAGAAATTATTTGGTTCTTGGAAAAAAGCAGCTGCTCCAGTACAAACTTATGCCGAGCCTAAAGACGTTGCTTTTTCACAAATCAATTTCGTGGACATGCCAAACGCGGTTCAGTCAGAAGTAGCTGTAGTAAACTTGGTTAATTTAAAGATGACCGATCCAGATTATTTTCCAGCTTTGGTGGCTAACCAAATCTTAGGAGGAGACTTCAATAGTTATTTGAATATGAATTTAAGAGAAGCACACGGATGGACATATGGTGCAAGATCTAGTATTCGTGGTGAAAAACGTATTACAAAATTTGAAGCGTCTACTCAAGTTAGAAATGCAGTTACAGACAGTACGGTAGTTGAAATCTTTAAAGAATACAAAAAGATTAGAACTGAAAAAGTTACTGATGAAATGTTAGCAAGCGTTAAAGCAGGTTATATAGGACGTTTTGTGATGCAAATTGAAAAACCTCAAACTATTGCTGGTTACGCTTTACGTATTCAAACACAAAATTTACCAACTGATTTTTACGAGAACTATATTAAAAACATCAATGCGGTTACCGCTGATGATGTATTACGTGTAGCTAATAAATATTTTATGGCTGACAATAGTCGTATTCTAATTGTAGGAAAAGGAGCTGATGTAGTTCCGGCACTAGAAAAATTAAAAATTCCAATTTTGTTTTTTGATAAATACGGGAATGCTGTAGACAAACCAGTTTTCAAAAAAGAAGTTCCAAAAGGGATGACAGCTAAAACAGTTTTAGATAATTACATCAAAGCCATTGGTGGAGAAAAAGCAGCTCTTGCTGTAAAAACAATAGCAATGACTGGATCTACTACTATACCACAAGCACCAGCACCTTTGAGTTTCAATTCAAAAATTGATGTAAAAGGTAAATTAGTGGTTGAGTTAGCTATGGGCGGAATGAGTTTGATGAAACAAGTAGTAAATGAAAAAGGTGGTTTTGTAATTCAACAAGGACAAAAAGTAGACCTTACAGGAAAAGACTTGGAGGATATGAAAGCCGCTGCAACACCAATTGAAGAATTGAATTTATTGAAAAAACCAGAAGTGAGTTTGACAGGAATTGAAACTATCAACGGTACTGAAGCGTATGCATTGAAAAATGGTAAGACAACATTGTATTATGATGTTAAATCAGGATTGAAAATTGCGGATGTTATTACTATAGAACAAGGTGGTAAAACAATGAATAAAACCAATTCGTATTTAGATTATCGTGAAGTAAAAGGAGTAAAAGTTCCTTTTAATATGATTCAAAATGTAGGTTTTGAATTAAACATTAAAATGACTGATGTTATAATTAATGAAGGTGTAGCCGATGCAGACTTTCAATAATTAACAAACAATTTAAATTCAAAAAGGCGGTCTTAGTTGATCGCCTTTTTTATTTTTTAGCGGATAGATAGACCCCAATTAATACAATAAATGCACCTACAAATTGAATTGGAGTTAGCATTTCGTGGTCTAATAATCCCCAAAAGAAAGCAACAATTGGAATTAAGTAGGTAACCGAAGTAGCAAAAACAGGAGAGGACAACTGAATTAATTTAAAAAAAATAATATTGGCAATACCAGTTCCAATCACACCTAAAACCACAATAAATAGCATCGAATGTTGAACTTGAGGCATACTTACGACATTCAAGAAGTCTGTGAAATATAAGATTAAAGCAGCAGGCAGCAATAAAACTAGAAAATTACCAGTTGTTATGCTTAATGGCGCCATTCCAGATAAATGTTTTTTAACTAAATTTACATTTGTAGCATAACATATTGAGGCAATAATTACTAAAAGAGCATAATAATAGTTTTGCTCAGGATGGTTCATCGCGCCATTCAAAATCAGTAAGGCACTTCCAATAAGTCCTATAATTACTCCAATGATTTGATTGCGTCTAAAATGCAATCCAAAAGCAAGACTCCCCAAAACTAGAGTGTTTAAAGGAGTTAGAGAATTTAATATCGAACTAACTGAACTATCTATTTCGGTTTGTGCAATTGCAAAAAGATAAGCAGGAATAAACGTTCCAAAAAACGCAGTTAGTGCTATAAACTTCCATTGCTGAAAGCTTATTTTTGAAAGGCTCTTAAATCCAACTAGTATCAAAAAAATTCCGGCAAAAATGATTCGTAAGGAACCTAATTGTATCGGTGTTAAACCGATTAGACCTTTCTTAATTAGAATAAATGAACTCCCCCAAATTAAAGAAAGAATAGAAAGAAGTACCCATTTAAGTTGCTTGGATTCCATAAATTAAATTTTAGCTCAAAATTCTACTAATTTTGTGAAATTGACCGCCTTTTTTTGATTAATTTTGTCATTATTAAAGAAATAAATTTAAAGTATATCAAATCGCTGTCACTTATAAGTTTGCATAAGCAAACTCCAACAAATAAAAAGCGATAACATATATGACCACTAACAAATAATTTAACATATATGAAAATTACAAAAACAATAGTGACATTAGCATTCGTTAGTTTGTTAACAGTGTCATGCAAAAAAGAAGCAGCTACAGAAGAAGTGACTGCTGAAAAAGAAGTGGCAGCACCTAAAAAAGAAGTAGTAATTGCTGCTGAAAATGTTCAAACTGCTAGTTTTGAAATAGAAGGTATGACATGCGCTATGGGTTGTGCCAAAACGATTGAAGAAGAATTAGGCGCTATGGAAGGTGTGCAAAAAGCAACAGTGGATTTCGACTCAAAAAAAGCAACAGTAATTTTTGATAAAACAATCCAAAATCAAGACAATTTGACTAAAGTAGTTGAAGCGACTGCTGATGGAAAAACGTATAAAGTAGTTTTACCAAAATCATAAACGAATTGCCGTATACAATTAAAAGCATCCTTTTTGGGATGCTTTTTTTGTTATTTCCATTTCAAAGTTTCTAGTAACCGTTGCATGTCATTTTTAATATAACTGGCGGCAGGCATAATGGAATCGAAGTTAGGTTTGGCGTAAAAATAAACTGAACCAGTAACAAAATGTTTCGTGCTATCGGTAGCATAAAATTGCGAATTAGTTGCCGCGTTTCCATCTACTTGGTAAAACATTCCATATACTTTTTGTTGTCGGTTTAAGTAGGGTTGTTCTAAAATATCATCTGCTTTAATAACGTGTTCATAGGTTAATTTTTGAGCGTCACGTAATAAATTATTGATGTTGCCATCTACAGTTTTATGGGTAAGATAAATAGTCGCTTTCATTTTTGGGTATGTGATTGTAAATCCGCAGTCTGGATTTCCTTTAATCACGGCATCGGCATTCATTTCAAAAGTAAACGGACAATTGCTCTCAAATTGTGCATAGCTGGCTTCGGGGTAATCAAGGCGTAAATGGCTCGAAGGTTTTGGCAACACTTCTTTTTTACAGCTTGATATAGTCAAGGCTACAAGAATAAGTAGTATAAAAGAATTTGTTTTTTTTGACATAACAAAGTGGAGCGTGTTTAACAATTAAAAAGGTAAATCGTTAATAGGTAAAGTAGTGTTTTGAGGTTCTGAAGGAGTTGTTTTATTGTTTTCGGAATCTTTTTTAGTGTTCAAAAAAGTAAATTCGACTACTTGAATTTCAGACGTGTGTTTGGTTGTGCCATCTTCGGCTTGCCATTGACGCGATTTGATGCGTCCTTCAATATAAATTTTATCACCTTTAGAAAGGTATTTTTCGCATAATTCAGCGGCTTTATTCCGCACCACTAAAGTATGCCATTCTGTTGAAGTGATTTTTTCGTTTGTTGTTTTGTTGATGTACACTTCGTGTGTTGCTAGTTGGAATCTTCCAATACAATTACCTCCTTCAAAATAATGCAACTTCACCTCGTCTCCAAGATAACCGATAAGAATCACTTTATTTACTGTTCCATTCATAGTGTAATTGTATTTGAATCAAAGATAGGATTTTTTATTTTGCCTCGATAAAATTATGAAGCACTATAGGGAATGGATAGGTTTTCAAATCAGTTGAGTTAATGCCGTTTGGAATAGTTCCACCCATTTTCACATTCCAAAATTTAATATGCAAATGTTGGTGCGATAATTTATGAATAATGCTTTTCGAGTTTTCTTCTCCAATGGTTAGGATATTCCAATGCTGAAAATCGTTTTGAATTTGCTTTGACATAGTGTTGAAATCTTCTTCCTTTTCAGATTCAATCAAAGGGAATTCATATAAATTGTGCCAAATTCCTTTGTCGGTTCGTTTTTGAATAATGGTATTTCCAGCTTCGTCAGAAAAGATGAGGTAATTGAAGTATCGGTTTCTGACTTTTAGTTTTTTTAGTTTTACAGGAAGCTGATCCACTTTCTTTTTTTGCAAAGCAGCGCAACATTCGTTAAAAATACAAGCTTCGCAGTTTGGGCTTTTTGGAATACATTGTAATGCACCAAATTCCATGATGGCTTGATTGAATAACGCCGGGTTGTCTTTCGGAATCAATTCAAGAGCGATTGCACTGAACTCCTTTTTGGCGGAAGCCGATGCAATATCAGTCTCAATATCAAAATAGCGTGAAAGCACTCTAAAAACGTTACCATCTACCACAGGAACGATTTCGTTATAAGCAAAGGATGCAATAGCAGCGGCGGTGTATTCGCCAATTCCTTTTAATTGAAGTAAGTCTTTATAGTTGTTTGGAAAAATGCCTCCAAGTTCATTGGCGATATATTGAGCGGTTTGGTGCAGGTTTCTGGCACGGGAATAATAGCCTAATCCCTGCCATAATTTTAAAACTTGTTCTTCATTGGCGTTGGCCAAATCAAAAACAGTGGGAAATGCGGTTGTAAATGAAAAAAAATAGGGCATTCCTTGCGCCACTCGCGTTTGTTGGAGCATGATTTCAGAGAGCCAAATTGGGTATGGATTAGTGGTATTTCGCCAAGGCAAATCGCGTTTGTTTTGTAAATACCAATCTATCAATAACTTAGAAAAATCCATTGTTAAATATTTGTTTGCAAAAGTAAAAGTTTATGTGATTAAAATTTAATGAATTAGCTTGAATAATTGTTTTTTTAATTCATATATTTGCAAACTCAAAAAAATAGTACAACATTTATAAATAAGGAAAGAAAATGACGAAAGCAGATATCGTAGCGAAAATTTCAGAGAAATTAGGTCTTGAAAAAGGGGATGTTCAGGCAACTGTAGAAACTTTTATGAATGAAGTTAAAACTTCATTAGAGACTGGAGATAACGTATATTTAAGAGGTTTTGGAAGTTTTATTGTAAAAACTAGAGCTGAAAAAACTGGTAGAAACATTTCTAAAAATACAACAATAAAAATACCTGCTCACAACATTCCTGCTTTTAAACCAGCAAAAGTTTTTGTAGAAGGTGTAAAAATCAATAACGAAGCAAAATAAATTAGTAATTAATCATAAAATCTACAAGATATGCCAAGTGGTAAAAAAAGAAAGAGACATAAGGTAGCGACGCACAAACGTAAAAAAAGAGCGAGAGCTAACCGTCACAAGAAGAAAAAGTAGTTTTAAACTACTTTTTTCTTTTTAAACGTTCATTGAAATTGAGATTTAAGAATGTAGATTTTCGATTTAAGATGGCAGATTTAAAAAATCTAAAATCAAGAATCAAAACTCGAAAATCTAAAATCTCCCCGGGTTCAATACCTGTTAAAAATATTGTTTAATCCATCCTTACTATAAGTTGATAGTTAATGGTTGATACATAGTAGTTTTTACAAACTACTCTACAATCAACGACTGACAACCCATTGTTCGGATAAAAATGTACAGCGTGAATAAAGAATTAATCATTCGATCCAGTTCAGAAGCCGTAGATTTTGCCTTATTAAAAGATGGAAAACTAATTGAATTACACAAGGAAGAAGAAAAAAGCAACTTTCAAGTTGGTGATATTTTTATTGCCAAAATCAGAAAACCAGTTGCTGGATTAAATGCTGCTTTTGTGAATGTTGGCTTCGAAAAAGATGCCTTTTTACACTATCATGACTTAGGTCCAAATTTAGCTTCCCAACTGAAATTCATAAAACTTGTAAGCGCAGGTAAATTAAAAGATTTCTCCCTAAAAACCTTTCAGTTTGACAATGAAATTGATAAAGACGGTACCATTACTGATGTTTTGAGTGCCAATCAATCAATTTTAGTACAAGTCGTAAAAGAACCAATATCAACCAAAGGACCAAGAATTAGCGCTGAGCTTTCTCTTGCTGGACGTTTTATTGTGTTAGTTCCTTTTTCTGATCGTGTTTCTATTTCTCAAAAAATAGAAGACAAAAAAGAAAAGGACCGTTTGAAAAAACTGGTACAATCTGTTAAACCAAAAGGATTTGGTGTTATTGTTCGTACAGTAGCCGAAGGCAAAAATACAGCCGAATTAGAAAAAGACTTGCAGAACCTGCTTAGCAGATGGAATGCAATGTGTAAGAAATTACCAACTGCTCATCATCCGTCAAAAGTATTAGGAGAGCTCAATAGAGCTTCATCAATACTAAGAGACGTTTTTAACGATACCTTTAGTGGTATTCAAATCGATGATGAAGAGTTGTACCAACAAACCAAGGATTATGTGCAAGAAATTGCACCATCCAAAGAATCAATTGTGAAGTTTTATCAATCCAATGATACTCCCATTTTTGAGAAATACAATATAGAGAGACAAATCAAGACTTCGTTTGGAAAAACGGTTTCTATGAGTAAAGGAGCGTATCTTATTATTGAACATACCGAAGCTTTACACGTTATTGACGTGAACAGCGGAAATCGTTCTAATAAAGCTTCTAATCAAGAAGACACCGCCATGGAAGTGAATATGATTGCTGCCGCCGAAATAGCAAGACAATTGCGTCTTCGCGATATGGGCGGAATTATCGTAGTTGATTTTATCGATATGGCGAATCCTGAAAATCGTAAAGTATTGTTCGACTTCTTACGAGAAGAAATGAGCGATGATAAAGCCAAACACAAAATCTTACCGCCAAGTAAATTTGGATTAGTCCAAATAACACGTCAACGAGTAAGACCAGAAATGAATATTAAAACTAGAGAAGAAGATCCTAATAATGAAAGTGGCGAAATTGAAGCGCCAATTCTAATCATTGACAAGATTACTTTAGACCTAGAAAGAGTATTAAAAAGTCATTCAAATGTAGTGCTTAATGTACATCCATTTGTGGCTGCCTACCTTACCAAAGGTTTTCCATCAATACGTTCAAAGTGGTTCTTTGAACATAAAAAATGGGTGAAAATTATACCACGTGACGCTTACACGTATTTAGAATATCATTTCTTTGACAAAAAAGGAAATGGTATCTCAGAATAAAAAAAAACCGCCTTTCGAAAGATAGGCGGTTTTTTTATGCGTTATTGCGAGATTTTTCTATGAGCTATTTCCAGCTATCCGCTCTATCTTTTTTGGTGCCTTCGAGAACCTCAGTCACCAAAAAAGGATGCCGCTTCTATCTGGGCTAGAGACAATGAGTTAAAATCACTTCCTGCGTTCCGTAAAAAAACGTTTCATCAGTTCTGCTGCTTCTTGAGCTAATATTCCTGAAACCACTTCTGTTTTGGGGTGCAATTGCGTTCCCATTGAAACAAATCCACGTTGCTCATCAGTAGCGCCATACACTATTTTTGAAATTTGACTCCAATACAAAGCCCCAGCGCACATTTGGCAAGGTTCCAGCGTAACATACAAAGTACAATCTTTCAAATATTTTCCTCCCAAGTAATTTGCTGCAGCGGTAATAGCTTGCATTTCGGCGTGAGCGGTTACATCATGCAGTAATTCAGTTAGATTATGACTACGAGC
>JAGNSF010000065.1 GCA_017988155.1 Flavobacterium sp.
CCTTCTCCTGAAACATCACGAGTGATAGATGGATTATCGCTTTTGCGAGCAATTTTATCAATCTCATCAATAAATACAATACCTCTTTCGGCTTTAGCCACATCATAATCTGCTGCTTGAAGTAAGCGCGTTAAAATACTTTCAACATCTTCTCCTACATAACCTGCTTCCGTAAGTACAGTTGCATCCACAATTGCCAAAGGAACATCTAACATTTTAGCGATAGTTTTTGCTACCAATGTTTTTCCCGTTCCGGTTTGACCTACCATGATGATATTACTTTTTTCAATCTCTACCTCATCGTCTAATTGCTGTTGCATCAAACGTTTGTAGTGATTGTAAACCGCAACCGACATTACTTTTTTGGTTTGGTCTTGACCAATAACATACTGATCTAGAAAAGCCCTGATTTCTTTTGGCTTTTTAAGAATTAAATCTCCAACCAGTTTTGAGCTTCCACCCGATTTTAATTCTTCTAAAACAATTCCGTTCGCCTGTTCAATACACTTATCACAAATATGTGCATCAATACCTGCAATCAATAAATTAGTTTCTGGTTTTTTTCTACCACAAAAAGAACATTCTAATACTTGTTTTGCCATCTATTTTAAAAGCCCCTCCCCAACCCTCCCCAAAAGGGAGGGAGAAAGAAACTATATTTTTAAGTTAATTATTAGTTCCCCCTTTGGGGGTTAGGGGGCTATCTTACTAAAACTTCATCAATCATTCCGTACTCTTTTGCTTCTTGAGCAATCATCCAATAGTCGCGTTCGCTATCAGCATGCACTTTATCAAAAGTTTGTCCAGAATGGTGTGAAATAATATTATACAATTCGTCTTTCAATTTCAACATTTCGCGCAAGTTGATTTCCATATCGGTCGCAACACCTTGAGCGCCACCTGAAGGTTGGTGAATCATTACTCTTGAGTGTGGCAATGCTGAACGTTTTCCTGGCGCTCCTGCACATAACAAAACAGCTCCCATAGAAGCAGCCATTCCTGTACAAATCGTAGCTACATCCGGTTTGATGTATTGCATAGTGTCATAAATTCCTAATCCAGCGTATACACTACCACCTGGAGAATTCAAATAAATCTGAATGTCTTTAGAAGCATCCGCACTTTCTAAGAATAACAATTGTGCTTGTACAATATTGGCAATTTGATCATCAATTCCTGTTCCTAAAAAGATGATTCTATCCATCATTAATCTTGAAAATACATCCAATTGAGAAATATTCAATTGACGTTCTTCAATAATATAGGGAGTCATATTTTTTGGTGTCATTGCCCCTACGATTTTATCGTAATACATAGCGTTTACTCCTTGGTGCTTTGTAGCAAATTTTCTAAATTCTTTACCGTAGTTCATTTTTTTAAGTTTAAAAAGTTTAAAAGTTTAAAGTTGCTCAACTAGAACCTCAGCTTTAAACAAAATAAAGAGCGTCAAAAGAAAAATCAATTGACGCTCAAATATACTCAATTTTTTAGAAATTATTCTCCGTATGACGCAGCAATAAATTCTTCGTAAGTTACTTCTTTTGTAGTTGGGTTTGCTTTTTCTTTGAATACTTCCAATAATTTAGCTGCCACAACTTGATCAGATAATCGTTTTACTTCTTCTTGGTTCGATAAAACTCTAGCTACAATTCCTTGAACTTCTTCGTCAGTTGGATTTGTTTGTCCGAATTGAGCCATTTGCTGTCTGATGGCATTAGAAGTAAATGATTTCAAATCTTCAAAAGTAATTTGGATATCACTTTGAGCCATAGCTCTACCTTCGATCAATTGAAAACGCAATCCTCTTTCAGAACGAATATACTCTGCTTCCGCTTCTTCTGCATTTAATTTTTTCTCTCCAACAGTTTGCAACCATTTTTTCAAGAATTCAGCTGGCAAATCAAACTTGGTGTTTTCAATTAAAAACTCAGTTACATCTCCTAATAATTTTTGATCTGCTTGTTGCGCGAATTGGCTTTCAGCATCTTCTTTGATTTTTGCTTTCAATTCATCCAAAGTAGCTACACTTCCTTCTCCGAATAATTTATCAAACAATTCTTGATTCAATTCAGCTAATTCAGTTGAGTTGATTGACTCAATAGTAAAGTCAACGTCTACTGCTAAAGAGTGCACCTCATCGTGTCCTACTTTTAGGTAGTCCATCAATTGGTGATCGTCTTCAAATAAACCTTTTGTGTTTACAGTAACAACTTCACCTACTTTTTTCCCGATGAATTTTTTAGCTGTCTTTTTATCTTTAAAAACATCTAAAGCCAAAACTGTTTTATTGTTGATTCCTTTTTCTTCGTTCGAAAAAGTTCCTGTTACATCACAACCTTCAGCAACTACTTCTTGAGGAATCGCTTTGCCAAATTGTTTTTGGATACGAGCTACTTGACCGTCAATTAATTTATCATCAGCTTTAACAACATACTTGATGATATTGTTTTTTGCTTCTAAGTCCAATTCAAAATTTGGCACTAAACCAATTTCGTATTCGAATACCAATTCTTCAGCATCCCAATCCAACTCTTCATTTTCTTTAGCTAATGGAGTACCTAAAAGGTTTAATCTTTCTGATTGAATAAAACGCTCTAAAGCCAAATCAACTACTTTTTTAACTTCCTCTTTTTTAATGGCTTTTCCGTATTGTTTTTCAACAAGATCTTTAGGCACTTGTCCTTTTCTAAATCCTTTTACGGTAGCCAAAGGCATTTTTTCATTGATTCTTTTTGCTACTTGTCCTTTGTAATCCATATGAACCACAGTCATGACAATTGTTTCATTTACAGCATCTATAGCTACTCTTTTGATATCCATCTTGTTCTTTAATTTACATAATAAAATTGGGTTGCAAAATTATAAAAATTTTACAACCCAAACAAGTTTTAATTTAAGCAATACATTAGGCTAAAACCGCCCTAGTATTCCATATTATTTTGAACCTCCTGTAATTTTATACATAATCGATTGTGAAAGGGATAAAATGATGCTAAATAAGGTAGCTGTCCAGAACGAATCTACATGAAATCCACCTACAATCTTAGTACATACCAAGATCAATATTCCATTAATCACAATTAAAAATAAGCCCAACGTAAAAATGGTAAAGGGCAATGTAAAAAACACCAAAACGGGTTTAATAAAAGCATTTAATAATCCTAAAACGATTGCAACCGTTAGTGCAGTTAACACACCATCTACACGAACACCTTTCATAAAATAAGACAAAACCATTACTAAAATGGCAGTCACCAATATTCTAATAAATAACTTCATAACTATATAATTAATTTAAATACGACAAACTCAATTGATAAAATAAGGCAGGATTTTCGGCATGAAGCCAATGTCCAGCATTTGGAATAGTTTCAAAACTAGCCTTTGGAAATTGAACTTTAATAGCTTCAAAATCTTCGTCCAAAATATAATTTGAATTGCCTCCACGAATAAAAAGTGTTGGCTTTTCAAAAACTAAATTTCCAGGCAAAGAAACTCCAATTTCGGTGATTTTTTTATTGAAAACGGCTAAATTAAATCGGAACGCTAATTGACCTGGCTCTTGCCAATATAAATTTTTAAGCAAAAATTGGCGAGTCCCAAAATCAGGAATGTAGTTCGAAAGTGTAGCTTCTACTTCATTACGACTTGGTTTTTGAGAAAAATCAACAGCGTTCAAACCCGCTAAAATATCCTGATGGTGTGGTGCGTAATATTTAGGCCCAATATCGGCCACAATTAATTTATCGACCAATTCCGGAAAACGTGCTGCAAGAAGCATTGCTGTTTTTCCGCCCATTGAATGACCTATTACATTAATTTTCTCCAAATGACGCTCCTCACAATACTGCACAATGTCTTGCACCATTAACTCATAGCTGAATTCTTCGGACTGAAAACTACGTCCGTGGTTGCGCAAATCCAAAATATGGGCTTCAAAACCTTCAGAAGCAAATTGCACACCTAATGTTTTCCAATTGTCAGACATGCCTAAAAATCCGTGAAGAATTAAAAGTGGTTTCCCAGAACCTTCTATCTTTGAATATAACATTTTTGATATTTTAATAATTATTCCACAAAAATTCACAAAGCAATCGCAAAGTTGGACCAAGAATTCTAAAACTAAAATTTTGAATTTCTCAGTAAAATCTTAGCGCATCTTTGTGGCAAAATCTATGTCACGAAGATTATTTCAGTTTGTTCAAATACATATTAACCACATTGTCAAAACCTAAATACAACGCTTCGGAAATCAATGCGTGACCAATGGAAACTTCTAATAAACCTGGAATGTTTTGTTTGAAAAATTGAATATTATCCAAACTCAAATCGTGACCTGCGTTGATTCCTAAACCTAATTCGTTAGCCAAAACTGCAGCCGTTACATATGGCTCAATTCCTTTTTCGTTGCCTAAACCGTATTGATGCGCAAAAGCTTCTGTATACAACTCGATTCGGTCAGTACCTGTTTTTTTTGCTCCTTCAATCATTTCGAGAACAGGATCTACAAAAATAGAAGTTCGAATACCATTGCGATGAAATTCTTGAATCATCTCGGTCAAATAGACTTGATTTCTTACCGTATCCCATCCTGCCGAAGACGTAATTGCTCCAATAGCATCTGGGACCAAAGTCACTTGTTCTGGTTTACATTCTAAAACCAAATCAATAAAGTTATGTTGTGGATTACCCTCTATATTGTATTCTGTGTAAACTATAGATTTCAGATCGCGCGCATCTTGATAACGAATATGACGTTCGTCTGGACGCGGGTGAATCGTGATACCTTGCGCACCAAATTTTTGAATATCAGCAGCTACTTTCAATAGATCTGGTACATTTCCGCCACGGGCATTTCGTAAAGTTGCTATTTTATTGATATTTACACTTAACTTTGTCATACAACTTGGATTGGTTTTATAAAACTATTTTGCGGATACAAAAATACAAAGTAAAAGGTAGGAGTTTCTGTCTTTTTTTGATTATTTTGCATACTTATTGAGGATTGATTTTATGACAGCAATTACAGACTACATTAATAAAGACTATAGAGCCATTGACAGCCAAGAAACTATTCTTGCTGCACAAGACTTTTTTATGGATACTCCGTTTTCACATTTTCCGGTTTTGGAAGATGGGATTTACATTGGCAGTATTGTAGCTGACGATTTGGAAACTTTTGATACGGACAAAAAAGTGTGCGATTACAAATATACTTTGGAACCTTTTTTTGTAAGACCTTCTGTGATTTGGCTAGATGTTTTGGGAGTTTTTGGTAAAAATCATACTGATGTTGTTCCTGTATTGGATGAAAACAATCACTATATAGGCTATTACGAATTAGCCGATATTATGCGATTTTTTAACAAAACCCCATTTATCAAAGAAGCTGGAGGTATTATCATTGTGAGAAAATCACTAGTGGATTATTCAATGAGCCAAGTCACTCAGATTGTAGAAAGCAATAATGGAAAATTATTGGGACTTTTTGTCTCTAATTCAGACAATGACACAATAGAAATTACCATCAAAGTAACTTTAGGAGTTATGAATAACATCATTCAAACTTTCAGACGCTACAATTATGAAATTATTTCAGAACATAATGAAGATAATTACATCAATAATCTAAAAGAACGTTCTGATTATTTGGATAAATACCTAAATATTTAACTTTGCGTTATACCAAATAGAAAATGAAAATAGCCATCTACGGACAATATTATCTTAACAGTACAGAACCTATTATTAAAGACATTTTTGTTTTTTTTAAAAAGAATAATGTAGAGCTAATTATCGAATCTGCATTTCTTGAAATGTTGTACGAAAAAAACCTTATTCACGAAACCTACCAAACATTTTCTTCTCATACTGAATTAGATTCTAGTTTTGATATGTTAATTAGCATTGGTGGCGACGGTACCATTTTGAGAGCAGCAACTTTAGTTCGCAATTCAGGCGTACCCATTTTAGGAATTAATGCTGGTAGATTAGGTTTCTTGGCTACGGTGCAAAAAGACAACATAGATTCTTTTCTGCAGTTTATTATCGATAAAAAATACAGTATTTCTAAAAGAACACTACTTAGCTTAGATTGTTCTCCTGAAAACGAAGCAATAAAAGAGATTAATTTCGCTATGAATGAAATCACCGTTAGTAGAAAAGATACTACTTCGATGATTACCATAGAAACGTATTTGAACAATGAATTCTTAAACTCCTATTGGGCTGATGGTTTAATTATCTCTACTCCAACAGGTTCTACAGGATACTCTATGAGTTGTGGAGGCCCTATTTTAACTCCAGATGTAAAAAGTTTGGTCATAACTCCCATTGCACCTCATAATTTAAACGCCAGACCTCTTGTCATTCCTGATAATACTGAAATCAAACTTCGTGTAACTGGTCGAGAGGATCAATATTTAGTTTCATTAGATTCACGTGTAACTTCAGTTAAAAACGAATCTATATTGATCATTAAACGAAATCCATTCGAAATTAATATGGTCGAAATCCAACAAGAAACCTTCTTAAAAACTTTACGCAACAAACTTCTTTGGGGAGAAGACAAAAGAAATTAAATGAGCCACATACGATTCTAATGTGTTTTTCGTTAAGATTGTTTCAATCTAACACAGAGCAAACACTTTATTAACAAGCATGAATTCGGGTTTAGAATTCATATATTTGCGGACATTTTTTTATTGATGAATAAAATCATTCTTATACTACTAAGTTTATTTTGCTTTACACCTACCCAAGCTCAAATTAATGAGATAGGACTTTTTGTTGGTGGGAGTAATTTTATTGGCGATGTTGGCGCTACAACCTATGTTGACCCCAACAGTCCTGCTGTAGGATTGCTATACAAATGGAATAAAACACCCAGACATTCATGGCGATTTTCATATATACAATCAAAATTGATAGCAAAAGATATCGAATCAGATGATCCAAGTCGCCAATTGAGAAACTATGAATTTGAGAACACAATCAAGGAAATATCGGCTGGAATTGAATTTAATTTTTTTGATTTCGACATTAATAATCCATTGGAAAGAAAATTTACTCCATACGTTTTTACGGGGCTTAACATGAGCTTTTACGACAGCCTTTTTTTTAAATATGGGAAAGCCGAAATAGATTCACAAGAAAAAACTCTAGCATTACCAATAATTTTAGGTGTAAAATCCAATTTAACTTCTAATTTTGTCATCGGATTGGAAATAGGCACTCGGTTTACTTTTGCAGATGACCTAGATGGTAGCCTTCCAAAAAATAAACTTGAAATTCCATTTGGTAATTTCAATAATAACGATTGGTATGTATTTTCGGGTTTGACTTTAACGTATACCTTTGGGAACAAACCTTGTTTTTGTGCAGAATAAAATGGATAGAATAAACGATATAGATAAAAATAAACTCCCTAAACACCTTGCCATAATTATGGATGGGAATGGTCGTTGGGCAAAACAACGTGGTTTATTACGTGCTCTTGGCCATGAAAGCGGAACAAAATCAGTAAAGAAAATTATTGAAGCTTGTGCAAAATTAGGTGTTGAAAATCTTACTTTATATGCTTTTTCTACTGAAAATTGGAATCGCCCTAAGCTTGAAGTTGAAGCTTTAATGAGAGTATTAGTTAATTCTCTAAAAAAAGAGCTTCCAACTTTAGAACGCCACAATATTAAAATGAATGCAATAGGAAATTTAGACCAATTACCTAAAGTTGCGCAAAAAGAATTACAAGAAGTTATTGAAAAAACTGCTCCCAACACTAAACTTACCCTGACACTTGCATTAAGTTACGGATCAAGAGAAGAAATTGTTAGTGCAGTGAAAAATATAAGTGATAAAGTTAAAAATAATATAATTTCAATAGACACTATTGACGATTCCATTATAAATGAGCATCTTTACACCCATAATTTACCAGAGGTAGATTTATTAATAAGAACTAGTGGAGAACATAGAATCAGTAATTTTTTGCTTTGGCAAATAGCCTATGCAGAATTATATTTTACTGACATATTATGGCCTGACTTTAAAGAAGAAGATTTATATGAGGCTATCCTTAGTTATCAAAAAAGAGAACGAAGATTTGGAAAAACAAGTGAACAAATTAAATAATTTTTTAGTGTTACAAAAAAGCATACGAATAGCGATTTGCATTTTATTTTTTGGAAGTTTTTTCCAAGCAAAGGCGCAGGACAGAGTTCCATTTGACCAAGGAAAAAAATACATACTTGCTGACGTAAATGTAATAGGAAAAGTTACATTCAATGCTCAAACGGTAGTTACATTTACAGGTTTAGAAAAAGGCAAAGAAATCAGCATTCCAGGTGAAGAAATCAGTAGTGCAATTAAAAAACTTGGTAAGTTAGGCTTATTCAATGAAATCTCTTTTTTTGTAAATAAAATTGAAAATGATAGCATTTATCTTGATTTACATTTAGAAGAATTGCCTAAATTAAATAAAATAAAATTTGTTGGAATCAAGAAAAATAAAACAGAAGGCTTAATAAAAGATAATGGCTTGACTGAAAACAAAGTTGTAAACGAAAACTTAATTACAACCACTAAAAACTACATTGAAAATAAGTATAAAAAAGACGGATTTTATAATACTAAGGTTAACATAAATACCGTTA
>JAGNSF010000066.1 GCA_017988155.1 Flavobacterium sp.
GATTTTCTATTACTTGGATTGGTATTCATTGGTCTATGTGTATGGTAGTCGCATTTGCCGTAGTGGCGCTAATTGCTTTATCCAAAATTGAATCCAAACCCATTTTGAATCCAAAAATTGGCGAACCAGTGATGCAAAGTTTGAAAGAAGGTGTCAAATTTGTGTTCCAAAATAAAACGATTTTAGGTGCGCTTTCATTAGATATGATTGCCGTATTATTTGGAGGTGCAGTGGCTTTGTTACCTATTTTCGCCCAAGATATTTTAAATGTAGGTTCGGAAGGTTTTGGAATTTTACGAGCAGCACCCGCCATTGGAGCTTTCTTAACGATGTTCGTGTCGGCTTATATTCCAATGAATAAAAATGCGGGGATGAAATTGTTAGTTGCTATTTTCGCTTTTGGCGTATGCATTATAGTCTTTGGATTGTCCACTATTTTCTGGTTATCCGTTTTTGCCTTGTTTATGAGCGGTGTGGTAGATGGAATTTCAGTGGTAATTCGTCAAACAATTTTACAACTCAAAACACCCGATCATATGCGAGGTCGTGTAGCAGCAGTGAACTCTATTTTTGTAGGTTCGTCTAACGAATTAGGGGCTTTTGAAAGTGGATTGACCGCTAAATTAATGGGAACAGTTACCGCAGTCGTTTTTGGTGGAAGCATGACATTACTAACTGTTTTGATTACAGGAATATCTTCACCTACCTTTAGAAAATTGGATTTAGAAAAAGACTTGGAAGAGCATCGAAAAGAGGAGTAGACTTTATAATAAACTATTCGTATTTCTTAATTTCGAAAGTATCTCCATCAAAAACACCATAGGTAAAATAAGTAATCCAATCGCCTAAATTGACATAGTCTGAATTATTACCTAAAGGAAACACCATTGGTAAATGACGATGACCAAATATAAGGTAATTGTAGTGTTTGGTTTCGAGTTTGCGCTTGGCATATTGAATCAGCCATTCGTTTTCTTCCCCCAAGAATACTACATCTTCGGCACCCGAAATCAATTTGTTTTTCACTGAAAGGTATTGCGCTAAGCCCACTCCTAAATCCGGATGCAACCAACGGAAAAACCATTTAGCCACTGGGTTAGTAAAGACTTTTTTCATGCGTTTGTACCCTTTATCTCCGGGTCCTTTACCATCTCCGTGACCTATCAAAAAAGTTTTGTCGCCAAACGTAAATTCTTGATTGTCGCGGTAAACGGGAATATTGAGTTCTTTCTGGAAATAATCTTCCATCCACAAATCGTGGTTGCCCACAAAGAAATAAATAGGAATGCCGCTGTCGCGAATTTCAGCCAATTTACCCAAAATACGAACAAATCCTTTTGGGACTACGGTTTTGTATTCGAACCAAAAATCAAACAAATCTCCCAATAAAAAAATAGCCTCCGCATCTTGTTTCACTTCGTCTAGCCAAGCCACAAATTTCTGTTCTCTCGGAAAACTTAATTCGGCTGTTGGCGCTCCAAAATGCTGATCAGAAGCAAAATATATTTTTTTATTGTTAGCTAGTAGCATCGGTTTCGAATTACAAATTATCGCTAGCAAACCATTCTGCAAATGAAGAATCAGTTTCTTGTAGTTTTAAAGAAAATAGTGCGATTCCTTCTGGTAATCTGTTTTTGATGCGTTGCGCAAAATCAATTACCATATTTTCACTGGTAGGTTGGTAATCTACTAAAATCACGTGGTGTCCACGAGTTTTTAATTCTTTAGCCAATTCTATATGTGGGGTTGTTTCGTTAAAAACAGTAGCGTGATCAAACTGATCCACAATTTCTTCTTTAACGATTTTCTTTAAATCGGTAAAGTCAATCACCATTCCAAATTTCACGTTGGAGCGATCTACAATAGGTTTCCCAATAACAGTTACAGATAATTTATAACTGTGTCCGTGTACGTTTTTACATTTGCCATCATAGCCGTATAAAGCGTGACCGGTTTCAAAACTAAATTGTTTGGTAATTCTAATATTGCTCATTCCATTGTGTATTTGACTGCAAACTTACGAAATAATTAAAGGTCTTGGTCTCTTTTTTTGGCATGACTATACATCCAATAGGCTAGTACTACCAAAATTACAAACGGTATAAAAGAACCTATCAGAACTCCTATTTGGTAATCTCCATCGGGAGCTTGTTTTATTTTTTGTGCAATATTTGCTTGCTGTAATGCTACTAACATACTATTCTCTTATTTTTTAAAGGCTGCCAGGGCCGTTTTTGTTGCCTCAGAAAGTACTAATTTTCCAGTGATTGCTGCTCTTTCTATCAACAAAGCGTCCCAATGTTCCGTTCCTTCCCACAACACTTTTTTCAGCTCTGCTAATGCTTCTGAATTATAGGTTGTGATTTGAAAAGCTAATTCAGCAACCGCTTCGTCTAATTTTTCAATGGATTCAAAGGTATTAGCATACAAGCCTTTTTCTTTGGCCCAAGTCGCTGATTTCCATTCTTGAGCTGCTAAAGATAACTCTGCCAAAGCTGTTTTGCCTATTTTTCTAGATACTGCTGGTTCTATCACAAAAGGTCCGATTCCAATCGCTAATTCCGATAATTTAATGCTGGCTTCTTGACTTGCCAAAACATAATCACATGCAGCGACAATTCCAACTCCTCCTCCTATTGCTTTTCCTTGTATGCGACCTATAATCAATTTTGGACATTTTCGCATCGCATTGATCAAATGAGCAAATCCTGAAAAGAAAGCTTTCCCTTCGGCTTCATTGGCAACTGCTAGTAATTCGTCGAAAGATGCCCCGGCACAAAAAGCAGCCGTTCCTTGACTCTTCAAAACCACCACTGCTACTTCTGGATTTTGCCCTACTGTTTCGATAGTAGAAGTCAATTCTTTTAATAATAGAGATGGGAAAGAATTACTGGCGGGATGTCCGAATTCAATCGTGGCGATTGTAGCATCGATAGAAATAGTTATAGCAGCTGTTGCTTTTTGTAATGACATAGCAGAAATTTTACTGTAAAGTTAAAACTATTCTGTTAGTTTGCTCTTTTTTTGAAAAGAATGGCTTGGTTTTTTTTAGCAATTAGGAAATTAAAACCAAATTAACCTATATTTGCTGCTTGCATTGGGGATGTAGCTCAGTTGGCTAGAGTGCTTGACTGGCAGTCAAGAGGTCGTGGGTTCGAGCCCCATCTTCTCCACTTTCAAAGCCTTTCAAGTAATTGAGAGGCTTTTTAATATTCAATAGTTCCTATGTGACGCATTACGCGAACAATCCTTTCTTTTCTTCGGTTAATAAACGCCGAAGAATTGGATGCTTTGAATTTTCGTGGATTGGGCAAAATAGCCGCTATTCCTGCTGCTTGTATTTTAGTCAAACTTGAGGCATCTTTGCCATACCAATATTGTGTAGCTGCATGCGCACCATAAATTCCGTCGCCCATTTCAATACTATTTAGATACACTTCCATAATGCGTTCTTTGCCCCAAATCAATTCAATTAAAACCGTAAAATAAGCTTCCAGTGCTTTTCTAAAATAACTTCTACCTTGCCATAAAAACACGTTTTTTGCAGTTTGTTGCGATATCGTACTTCCACCTTTGATTCTTTTGCCACTAGCATTGTTCTGAAATGCTTTTTGCATAGCGCTGAAGTCAAACCCATGATGATGCAAAAAAGTTCCATCTTCACTAGCTATTACGGCTTTTTGTAAGTTCATCGAAATATTTTCAATAGGCTCCCAATTGTGTTCAAAATAAATGGGTTTTTTATCCAACTTATTTTCAATAATTCGAATACCCATCAAAGGAGTAAATGGTACAGGAACAAATTTGAAAAAAAATACTAAACCAACCGAGAGTCCAAAAAACCAGACAGATATTTTATACAGAATTCGCTTCAATTTCAACATAAATAGAGGGTCGTTTGTTGTGATTTTACTGGGCTTAAACAATTAAATCACGAATAATTTTTAAATGATGATAGGTGTGTATTTCCAAAAAACGAATGGTTTGTTTCTTCTTTAAATTTCCAAAATAGGGATGGTCAAAAAAGTGCGCATTAGAAATCAATTCCAATTTCTTTAGATTCTCTTTAGTAACTTCTATGTGCTGACGTAAACTATCCTCATTGTATTCCACCTTTGGAGCAACAACCTTTGGCACACGCGCTTTACCTCTTGGGATTTTCTTTGTAAATAATACTATGTGTTTAATTACACTAAATCTCGGTTTGAAATCTTTAGGATTTGAATGTGCCAATGATTCTACAATCCCATTAATGGTTAACAATACATGTTCTATATGCCAACCAATATTTGATTGTGAAACTTCCGCATTTAAAAGTTCGTAATCTGAAACATAAACAGCTAAGCTATCCAATAAGGAATTTAAATTGTTTTTCATTTTGGAGGGAATAATGGGATTTAGTAAACAAATCAAAAATACAAAATTGTTGCTTACAAAAATTAAAATTAGAATTAGGTATCTGAAATGGACCACCCAACAATTCAAAAGCCGAAAGTTCTTCATCCAAAAAACTTCTATAAACTAAAAAAACCTTGCATCGCTGCAAGGTTTTCTATAAAATGTATTTTTATTACTTATTCCGGATCATTCATTTTGAATGTGTCCATGAACGCTGTTGTATAATCGCCCGCAATGTAACGAGGATCGTCCATCAACTGTCTGTGGAACGGAATTGTAGTTTTAACTCCTTCAATTACGAATTCATCTAAGGCTCTTCTCATTTTACTAATTGCCTCTTCACGTGTTTGCGCTGTTGTAATCAACTTAGCAATCATAGAATCGTAGTTGGGCGGAATAGAATAGCCTGAATATACGTGCGTATCTAAACGTACACCGTGTCCTCCTGGCATGTGCAAGGTGGTAATTTTTCCTGGTGACGGACGAAAATCGTTGTATGGATCTTCGGCATTAATACGACATTCGATAGCGTGTAATTGTGGTAAATAGTTTTTACCAGAAATTGGCACACCTGCTGCCACTAATATTTGCTCACGAATCAAGTCATAATCAATTACTTGTTCGGTAATTGGATGTTCTACTTGAATACGCGTATTCATTTCCATGAAATAGAAATTACGGTGTTTGTCTACCAAGAATTCTACAGTTCCGGCTCCTTCATATTTAATATATTCAGCAGCTTTCACAGCAGCTTCACCCATTTTTAGACGCAATTCATCGGTCATAAATGGCGAAGGTGTTTCTTCAGTTAATTTTTGGTGACGACGTTGAACAGAACAGTCTCTTTCAGAAAGGTGACAGGCTTTTCCGTATGAATCTCCAACGATTTGAATTTCGATATGACGCGGCTCTTCGATTAATTTCTCCAAGTACATTCCGTCATTTCCAAAAGCAGCAGCCGACTCTTGACGAGCGCCTTCCCAAGCTTTTAATAAATCTTCTTCCTTCCAAACAGCACGCATTCCTTTTCCACCACCACCTGCTGTGGCTTTCAACATTACTGGGTAACCAAATTGATTTGCCAATTCAGCTGCTTGTTCGTATGATTCTAATATTCCTACAGAACCTGGAACACAAGGAACGCCTGCTTCAATCATAGTCGATTTAGCAGACGCTTTATCTCCCATTCGATCAATCATTTCAGGAGCAGCACCAATAAATTTGATACCATGCTCTTGACAGATTTTTGAGAATTTTGAATTTTCAGAAAGGAAACCGTATCCTGGATGAATTGCATCTGCATTGGTTATCTCTGCAGCTGCAATAATATTGGACATTTTCAAATAGGATAAATTACTTGGAGCTGGACCAATACACACTGCTTCATCTGCAAACTTTACGTGTAAACTTTCCGCATCAGCAGTAGAATAAACAGCAACTGTTTTGATTCCCATTTCCTTGCAAGTACGAATAACACGAAGTGCGATTTCTCCTCTATTTGCAATTAATATTTTTTTAAACATCTTTTTTAATTAGATTGTTAGACGATTGGAATATTGGATTGTTAGATTGCTTCGCCATATACTGACTTTCGCTTAATGATAGTATTAGAAATTGTTTTAATATCTAATAATCTAAAAAAAATCTAATAATCTATGTAATCTAAATTATGATGGATCTACTAAGAATAATGGTTGATCAAATTCTACTGGAGACATGTCATCCACTAAAATTTTAACAATTTTACCAGAAACTTCTGATTCGATTTCGTTGAATAATTTCATAGCTTCAATTACACACAAAACATCTCCTTTACCGATACTGCTTCCCACCTCAACAAATACAGCTTTGTCTGGAGAAGGTTTTCTGTAGAAAGTTCCAATAATTGGTGATTTGATAGTAATGTATTTTGACTCTTCTGCAACTGGAGCTGCTGGAGGAGCAGCTGCCGCAGCTGCTGGAGCTACTGCTTGAGGAGCTACTGCTTGTTGCAACATAGCTTGTGCTGGCATTTGCTGCACATAAGTAGTTTCTGTACTGTTTCCTTCTAAAGTGGTTCTGATGGTTACTTTTACATCGTCCATTTCCAACTTAACCTCTGCAACGCCTGAGTTTGCAACAAATTTAATTAGGTTTTGAATTTCTTTTAAATCCATAATGATTTGTTTTTAGTTTACATTTATTTTTTATCGTAGGCCCATTTTAAATAAATAGCACCCCAAGTAAATCCACCACCAAAAGCAGCAAAAATTACCGTATCCCCTTTTTTGAATTGATTTTCGAAATCACTTAAAACCAATGGCAAGGTTGCCGAAGTAGTGTTACCATATCTTTCAATATTCATCAACACTTTACTTTCTTCTAAGTTCATTCTGTTTGCAGTAGCATCAATGATACGTTTATTAGCTTGGTGTGGCACTAACCAATTTACGTCTTCATTTGTTAAATTATTGCGTTTCAAGATTTGCTCACTGGCATCAGCCATATTAGTAACTGCGTATTTAAAAACAGTTTTTCCATCTTGAATAATATTGTGTCGGTTTTCTTTTACTGTATCGATTGTCGTAGGAATTAGCGAACCTCCAGCTGGAATTTTTAAGAAATCGCGCCCAACTCCGTCTGAACGCAAATACTCGTCTAACAATCCTAAACCTTCAAAGTTAGGTTCAAACAATGCAGCACCGGCACCATCACCAAAGATGATACAAGTAGCACGATCCGTATAATCTACAATAGACGACATTTTATCGGCGCCAATAAGTAGTACTTTTTTATATCTTCCTGATTGGATGTAGGCTGCAGCAGTTGACATTCCGAATAAGAAGCTTGAACAAGCTGCTTGCAAGTCGTAACCAAATGCGTTTGTTGCGCCAATTTCGGTAGCCACAAAAGCTGCAGTTGCTGCAACAGGCATATCAGCAGTAGCGGTTGCTACAATTACTAAGTCGATCTCTAAAGGATCTAAATTAGCTTTGGCCATTAAATCTTTAGCGGCCATAATAGCAAGGTACGAAGTTCCTTTACTATCGTCTTTCAGAATACGTCTTTCTTTAATTCCGGTACGAGCGGTAATCCACTCGTCGTTTGTATCGACCAATGTTTCAAGGATTTCATTTGTTAAAACAAAATCTGGAACATAGGCTCCAACAGCGGTAATTGCGGCTGTAATTGTACTCATTGTATTCATTTATTGTAATCAAATGCTGGGCATTTGAGAAATTGTAAAAGAATTGAAAATTACAAAAAAAATTCGAATTCAATTCTTTTAGTACTTTTATTTGATGATACTTATAGGCAACAAAAAAAACTCTCACATCGTGAGAGTTCAATTTTAGCTACAAAAATGTATTAAGCAACAGCTTCTGATTTATCAATAACCACCTGTCCTCTGTAGTACATTTTACCTTCGTGCCAGTAAGCTCTATGGTATAAATGTGCTTCTCCTGTAATAGGACATGTAGCGATTTGAGCTACAGTTGCTTTATAATGTGTTCTTCTCTTATCTCTTCTTGTTTTCGAGATTTTTCTCTTAGGATGTGCCATTTTACTATATTATTTATCCGTTAATAGTTGCTTTAATTTGTCCCATCTAGGGTCAATATTTTCTTCTTGTTTATTCTCTTTTTTGGTTTCTTTGACTGCTAATTCATTCAATTTTTTTAAAGCTTCTGACTCTAAAGTCCCATCTTTAACTCCTGGATGAACTCGTCTTAGAGGTACTGATAGTACAATCATCTCATAAATATACTGTGCAATATCGACTTCAAATTCGCCGAAAGGCAAAATCAATAACTCTTCGTTATCATTATTGAATTCTTCGCCAAAGCGAACAATCAATTTCATTTTGCTTTTGATTGGCAAATCAAAATCTTCTCCTGTTACATCACAGGGTACATTTACTATTCCTTCATGCTTAAAACTGATTTCCAGCATGTTGGACTTTTTCTCTAAAACTACATTTACTTTGATACTTGAATTTTGAAATTCGTCATAATCAAAGATGTCAAAGAACGCATTGTCTATTTGATATTCAAAATGATGTTTCCCTAGCTTTAATCCTACAAACGGAATTAAATATTCTTTAGTCTTCTTCATTTCAACAACATTTTACCCTGAACTACGGGAGCGCAAAGATATAAAATTATTATAAATCCAATAGCCTTATTCTCCTTTTTTTGAAAACTCTTGTTTCGGTCTTATTTTTA
>JAGNSF010000252.1 GCA_017988155.1 Flavobacterium sp.
AACCTGCTTGTTGCATTACAGGATTTTCAATTAGTAATCCGTCTTTCAAATCGGCTGTCGCTACAAACATTTCGCCATAAGCAAATGCCATTCCGATATAAATAATAAACGCCAAAATAAAATTCACCGTTACACCGCCTAACATAATGATCAAACGTTGCCAAGCTGGTTTAGAACGAAACTCCCAAGGTTGTGGAGGCAAGGCCATTTGTTCTTTGTCCATACTCTCGTCGATCATACCCGAAATTTTTACATAACCACCCAAAGGCAACCACCCAATTCCGTACTCAGTTTCGCCAATTTTCTTTTTCAAAAGAGAATATTTAACATCAAAAAACAAGTAGAATTTTTCTACTCTGGTTTTGAATAATTTGGCAGGTATAAAATGTCCTAATTCGTGTAAAATAATTAGTAATGATAAACTCATTAAAAATTGAGAAAGCTTAATAACAATATCCATGTTCTAGTTTTAATTCTAATTTTGATGCACAAAAATAGGGTTTTCTTTTGTATTATAAATAGTTTAAAAAACCATCGGTTGCTAAAAGTTTGTTAATTCGATATACTATTTGCGATATTCGAAGTACGATATAAGAGGTAAATGACATTTTTTGAAAG
Organism: Flavobacterium sp.; assembly: GCA_017988155.1. Classification (GTDB taxonomy): domain Bacteria; phylum Bacteroidota; class Bacteroidia; order Flavobacteriales; family Flavobacteriaceae; genus Flavobacterium. The sequence continues at coordinate 619 of JAGNSF010000252.1, forward strand.
CTACACGTTCCCCTCTCGAGAGGGGCTAGGGGTGTGTTTATATTTCTCGTTTAAAAAAATAAACGCAAATAAAGAAATTCTAAATCTCAAAAATCTTCGCGCTTTTGCGCCTTCGCGGCAGAAAAAAACTTTACTTTGCATACGCATCAAAAACAAAAAACCATGCAAAAAATCAAAACGGCTTTACTTTCTTACGGCATGTCTGGAAAGGTGTTTCATGCTCCTTTTTTAGCGCTTCATCCTGGTTTCGAATTACTAGGTTCTTGGGAAAGAAGTAAAAAATTAATTCAATTGGATTATCCGGACGTGACAAGTTATCCTAGTTTGGAAGCAGTTTTGGAATCAGATGCAACGCTAATTGTAGTGAATACGCCTGTAGGAACGCATTTTGAATATGCAAAACAAGTCTTGCTGGCAGGCAAACATGCTATAGTCGAAAAAGCCTTTACCACTACGCTTGCCGAGGCACAAGAACTAACGGAATTGGCTCAAGCCAAAGGGTTAAAACTCGCCGTTTTCCAAAACAGACGATGGGACAGCGATTTTAAAACCGTTCAAAAGATACTTGCTGATAATACGTTGGGCGAAATCGTGGAAGCCGAGTTTCATTTTGATCGCTACAACCCTATTTTAAGTCCAAAAGTTCACAAAGAAACCGCCAATGCTGGTGCTGGAATCTTGAAAGATTTAGGACCGCATTTAATTGATCAGGCCTTGTGTTTATTTGGCATGCCCAAAGGCGTTTTTGCAGACATTCGCATCACGCGTGAACATTCAATAGTGGATGATTACATTGATATTTTGTTGTATTATTCAGATAAAAGAGTCCGATTGAAAGCGGGATTTTTTGTTCGCGATCCTAATCCTTCTTTTGTGTTACAGGGCAAAAAAGGGTCTTTCTTAAAAGTGCGTGGCGATGTACAAGAAGACGAATTAAAACTGGGTAAAAAACCCAATCTAACGACTTGGGGAACCGAACCCGAAGACAAAGAAGGCTTGTTGCATACCGAGATAAACGGATCCATTATTCGAGAAAAAGTTCCAACACTTCAAGGGAATTATTACGATTATTTTGACGGCGTGTATCAATCTATAACTCAAAACCAACCTGAACCCGTTACCGCTCAAGAAGGCGCGAACGTGATGCAAATTATTGAAGCGGCAATCCAAAGTAATACTGAGCAAAAAGTAATTACAATAAGTTAAGATTTACGATATAGGATTTGCGAAAGCTACACGTTCCCCTCTCGAGAGGGGCTAGGGGTGTGTTTTGTTTACAATATACTACATAGAACTCAGATTTAAGAAATTCTAAAAATAGTGAAATAAAAATCTGTGAATCTGTGGTGGAAAAAACAAAGATTGCTTCGTCGTCCCTCCTCGCAATGACGCAATGACGCAATAATCCGTGGCAAAAAATTATAAACAATAACGTTGTAATTCAATGCCTTTTCAAATTAATCACTTTTGAATCCCGCGTTTTTGTATTTTTGACACAATGAAATCCTAAAGACAGCATTTTGATAGATTTAAACTTTTTAGGCCGATTCAAAGGCAAGGGAAAATACAAAAAAACCTACCGCGAAGCCAAAGCATCGTACTTGAATAGAATTCGTTTGGGAGTAGGTTCTTTCTACTTCGGAATGGGGTTGTGTTTTGCTTCATGGGCTAGCCGAATCCCAGATATCAAAACCAGTTTACATCTTAGCGAAGCCACTTTAGGATCGGTACTATTTGCCGTTCCTGTAGGTCAATTGGCTATGATGCCATTTTCGGGGAAATTAGTCACACGTTTCGGCAGCCACAATACACTCCTTTTTGCCATTATCATGTACACCATAAGTTTGGCCAACTTAGGTTTGGCTTCCAATCCTTGGGTATTGGCCTTAGGCTTGTTCTTTTTTGGTGTTTTTGGCA
>JAGNSF010000253.1 GCA_017988155.1 Flavobacterium sp.
GATTCCAGGTTATGGAGGTACGCAACGTTTGCCTCAACTCGTAGGAAAAGGACGTGCAATGGAAATGATTTTGACAGCTACTATGATAACCGCTGCCGAAGCCAAAGAATATGGTTTGGTAAATCATGTGGTGCCTCAAGTCGAACTAATTGAGTTTTGCCAAGGCTTGGCTCGAAAAATAATAAAAAACGCACCTGTAGCTCTTAGTGAAGCCATTATGGCCATCAACGCTAGTGTTGACAAAACTAAAAACGGCTTCGAACAAGAGATACATGCTTTTGGTAGGTTGTTTGGTACTGCCGATTTCAAAGAAGGAACAACCGCCTTTCTAGAAAAAAGAAAAGCTAATTTTAGCGGAAAATAATTCAACTTATAAAAGAAACAAATGTCTTTTCAACCTGAGTTTGCCCTTTTTTGGGAAAGTGTAAAAGAAAGTATGGCACAGTATACTTTTGCTAAATTAACCTTGGCAAAAACCATTGGTGATACCGAATTAAAAAATATTTATATGCGTCCCGTTCTAGTGGATGACCAAGTGCGTTTTTCACTTATTGCGCGTTACAAAACTGAGGAAGTAGAAAGTTTTCATACTCTAGAGGAAGCCTTTTTTGTACTTTCTTCGTACTTGAACAATCCGTTTTTGACCGCTTTATTATTCACAACAGAAAACGATTTGACCTTCAAATTGAACAAAAAAAGAGTAGGCAGTATTGTAGAACAGGCCCCTACTTTTAAAAGTGCTTCGGATGTGGTTTTAGAAATGCAAGAGAAACAACTTTCAATAAACTAATCTTTATTTTCTACCCTCCCATTCAGCATAAAATTGTTCTAAAAAACCTTCCATATAAAGGTGGCGTTCTTGAGCAATTTGTTTTCCGGTTTCAGTATTCATTTTGTCTTTCAACAACAATAGTTTTTCATAAAAATGATTGATGGTAGGCGCCTCATTCTTTTTATATTCTTCTTTTGTCATGGACAAGTTGGGAGCAATTTCAGGATTGTATAATGTTCTATTTTTGAACCCTCCATAATTGAATGTTCTAGCAATCCCAATGGCGCCAATAGCATCCAAACGATCGGCATCTTGAACAATATCCAATTCAATAGAAGAAAATTTCCTCTCTACTCTGCCACCTTTGAACGAAATATTTTCAATAATTGCAATTACGTGATCTATAGTTTCTAAAGAAACATTTTGAGTTTCTAAAAAAGTGCGCGCGGTTTTTGGCCCTATGGTTTCATCCCCGTTATGGAATTTACTATCTGCAATATCGTGAAGCAAAGCTCCAAGTTGAACAATCTCTAAATCACAATTTTCAGATCCGGCAATCAACAAAGCATTTTTATACACACGCTCAATATGAAACCAATCGTGACCACCTTCGGCTTGAACTAAAGCTGTTTTTACAAATTCTATCGTTTGATCAATCAAATTAGTAATGTTCATATTGAAAATGGTTTTATAAAAAAAGCTGAATCATTATAATTCAGCTTTTAAATTTTATTTAAAAATACTCATTTTTTACAATGTAGCAGGCTCTACCCATTTAAAGATATACGACTCTTGAGGAATTACCATTCTTTCTGAAATTTTAGCCATTCTTGCTGGTAATTTCATTAAATAATCACGCGCTTTTTCAGCTTCATCAGTCAAATTACCAATTTTATCAATTTGCCATTTATCGATTAATTTTTGCATAATTTCTACATAATCATTCGCAGTATATACTCCTATACGTTGTGCTGAATCAGAGAAATTTTCAAAAGCTGAACTGATTTGTTGTCCTGATTCTCTCAAGAAATGCGCAGGCATTACGATTTTTTGTTTCATCATGTATTGAAACGCTAACATCATTTCGCTTGGGTCTACTTGAAAGATTCGGTTCACAAATTCGCTATACGCATGGTGGTGACGCATTTCGTCTCCTGCAATCATTTTACACATTTTAGACAGTTTATTATCTCCGTGTTTTTTTGCAATTTGTGATACTCTATTGTGCGAAACATAAGTCGCTAACTCTTGGAAACTCGTGTACACAAAGTTTTTATACGGGTCTCTTCCTGTTCCAATATCGAATCCGTCGTTAATCAAATGTTGCGTAGTAATTTCAACTTCACGCATATTGATTCGTCCAGACAAATACAAGTATTTATTCAATACGTCTCCGTGACGGTTTTCTTCTCCAGTCCATTGACGAATCCAACTTGACCAACCGTTTCTTTCTAAATTATTAACTCCTTCTACTTCCATTAACCAAGACTCATACGTTGGTAAAGCCTCTTCGGTAATGGTATCTCCAACCATAGCTACCCAAAAATCATAGGGTAAATCTTTAGCAATTTCTCTTAGTTCTTTTACTTCTTCAAAAAAGTTTTCACTTTGTGAATCCGGTAAGAAATCAGTTGGTTGCCAAATGTTTTCTACTGGAATTAAGTACTGTTCTACGAAGCTATCCACGTTTTTTTCCAAAAACTGCATCACTTCTAAACGAATGTTTTTAATTGACATTTTGTATATTATTAGATTTGTAT
>JAGNSF010000067.1 GCA_017988155.1 Flavobacterium sp.
ACTTTTGCATTTTCAAACATTTGAGGTTTGAAAAACAAAGAATCGGTAGTAGAAATACTGTTTCTAGCACTTAAGTCATATTGTAAATTGATATTTTTAAAGAAACCTTTTTTAACTCCATCTTTCTTTACAAAAGGATATATACGATCGATACTATACTGAAGTGTTGGTAACGTCATATCAATTTGTTCTGTTTGGGTGTTTTGTGAATGTGTTGCTGTTACTGATAATCTAGATTGCGGTCCTGAACCTACAAAGTTTCTGGAGTACGAGACAGAAGAACTCAAAGTATTGTTCAAATTTGACCCGATGTTGACTTGATTGATAGATTGTTTAAAGTATTTACTACTACCTAAATTGACTGAAGCAGAAAAACTAGAATTTGGATTGGCTTTACTATCTCTAGAGTGAGACCATTGAATATTGTAAATTTTTTGTTTGGAGTAATCTGGATATCCTCGTTCACTTGTAATTAAATTTTCAAAACGAATATTTACATTACCACGATAATTATAACGTTTTGCATAGTTAGATTCAAAACGCATTCCATAACTTCCATTGGTGTAATAGTCTCCTAACATAGTTAAATCATACTGATCACTTAAAGCAAAGTAATAGCCCCCGTTTTGAAGTGAAAAACCTCTTGTGTTTGAGTCGTTATAACTAGGTAAAAGAATTCCAGATATACTTGTTTCTTTTGACATTGGAAAAAAAGCGAAAGGCAAGGCAATAGGGGTTGGTACATTAGCAATTACCATATTGGTCAATCCAGTAACTACTTTTTTACCTGGAACAAACTTGACTTTATTGGTTTGGAAATAATATTCTGGATTGTCTACATCTTTTGAAGTTGAAAAGCGCGCTCCTCTTAAAAAATAAACGGAATCATTTTCTTTTTTAGTAATGGCAGCTTTTATTTTGAACTCTCCTTGGTCTGAACGAGAATTCCAAATAATGGCTTTTTTAGTCTTGAAGTTAAATCGGATAGAATCTGGTTCTACTACGTTAGCACCTTGTTTGAAATTAGGAAATTGAGTGTATTTTCCTGTAGAATCTTTAATTCTTCCAGCATAGACTTCATCTTTTTCATAATCCAAAAGAATTATTCCTGACTTCAATTCTACATCTTGATAATACAATTCGGCATTATCATATAGAATGATGTGTTTTTTCTTTTGATCAATTTTGGTATAGTCTTTTGCTTTGTATTTTACTTTTCCGTCTAAAAATACTTTTTTAGTTTTAGTACTATCTTTTTTAACGGAATCAAGTTTGGTATTTGGTAATTCAACAGGAACTTTTTCAAGATTATTTTTGTTGACTGTATTAGTAGTAGGGCTTATTTGAGGTTTTTTTTTGATTAAATCTTGGGAATAAATATCACCCATTCCAATTGTTAGGAAAAAGCATAGAAAAACGATATGAAATAAGTTTGTACGCAAAGGTTTAAATGCTATTTTTGTAAAAATATGGTTTGTTTTTTGATGTGCCAAACTTACATATTATTTTCGGCAAAAATAGTCAAATAAATATTCTAAAACCATCTAGATTTAATTAAAATTAACATTCAGATATATGTCAATTAATAGTAAAAAAACAATTATTTATTCTTTTTTCTTGTTAATGCTTTCTTTAACAATACTGGCTCAAAATTCTAAATTTAAAGTTACTTTAGATGCGGGGCACGGCGCACATGATTATGGTGCGGTTTATAGTGGTCGAATAGAAAAAAACATTGCATTAGCAGTAGTTTTGAAAGTAGGTAAAATTTTAGAAAGAACCAGAAAAATTGATATTGTCTACACTAGAGATACAGATGTTTTTATCGATTTAATTGAAAGAGCCAATATTGCAAATCGTGCCAAGTCTGATATTTTTGTTTCAATACATTGTAATGCTAACAAAAATACCGCTGCTGATGGAACGGAAACCTATGTAATGGGTTTAAGTAAATTAGCTTCCAATTTAGAGGTTGCGAAAAAGGAAAACTCGGTAATTACAAAAGAGAAAGATTACAAGCAAAAATATGATGGATTTGATCCCAATTCGCCAGAATCATTACTAGGTTTTACATTAATGCAAGAAGAGTTTTTAGATAACAGTATTATTCTAGCCAGTAAAATTGAAGAACAATTTGGTAAGTTAGGAAAAAAATTACGTCAAGGTGGTGTAAAACAAGAACGTTTTATGGTATTGCATAAAGCCTATATGCCCCGAGTTTTAGTCGAAATGGGATTTATATCCAATCCTATTGAAGGTGATTTGTTGAATTCAGAAGAAGGACAAGATGAATTGGCGGATGCAATAGCAAATGCAATTATTAGTTATCGAAATGAATTTTTTGGAGATGGTGTTATTCCAATCAAAGAATTAAAGCCATCAAAAAGAGTTGTATCTAAGCCAATTAAAGACACATTAAGTCAAGAAAAAACAAAAGTTAGTGTTGAACCAAAAGAGATTAAAAAAGCAGAACCAGTTAAAGAAAGTCAATCTTCATTACTATATAAAGTTCAAATAGGTGTAAGTCCAAAAGAAGTAGCTTTAGAAGCTAAAAACTTCAAAGGTTTAGCACCAATAAGTAAATTGGATTTTAAAAAATCTTACATTTATATGTATGGAGAAACCGCTGATTATGAAGCCGCTAAATTATTACTAAAAGAAGCTAAATCAAAAGGGTATTCTTCAGCATTCCTAGTTGCCTTCAACAATGGTGCTAAAATTAGTATTCAAGAGGCATTGAAATTATAGGTTGGTCAATTATTAAGTGTTAATTTTGTAAAAAAATAAAATTTTGAAACTATCAAGAGAAATCAAAACAGCAATTTTAGTCATTGCATCAATAGTATTGTTTATTTGGGGATACAGTTTTTTAAAAGGGAAAGAGCTGTTTGCTAATTACAAAACTTTTTACGTAAACTATACAAATGTCGAAGGACTTGTTAAATCAGCACCGGTAACATTGAATGGTTTAGCAATTGGAAAAGTAAACGATATTAGAATTGATGAAACTGATGGATCAATTGTTGTTGAATTACAAATTACATCTGACTTTCCTATTTCGAGTACAAGTGCAGCCGTTTTATATGAGCCAGGTTTTATAGGAGGCAAGCAAATTGCAATTGAACCGGATTTTAATAATAAAACCTTAGCAGAGAATGGACAAGAATTAAAAGGTGAGTTACAATTAAGTCTGACAGCATCTATCCAAGAAAAATTAGTACCCTTACAAGTAAAATTTGAAACAGTATTGGTTGAAGTTGAAAAATTGTTAAAAGGTGTAAATACTGTATTGGATAAAAAATCACAAGATAATCTTAAGCTGACTTTATCAGAATTAAGCAAAACGATGGTAGAAATACATGCTGCGTCTGCGAATGCAAATTCAATTTTAAGTGATAACAAATCTGATTTAAAAGGAGTAATTACTAATTTTAAAAAAGTATCTGGAGATTTTGCTAAGATTTCAGATTCTTTGAACAAAGCCGATTTAGGAAAGACTGTAAAAAGTTTTAAAACTACTCTTGCTAAAGTGGATGGAATATTATTGGATTTAGAATCCGGAAAAGGTTCTGCTGGTAAGTTGTTAAAAGATGAAGCTTTGTATTCTAATTTGAAATCTACAACTAAAGAAATGGAATTGCTGTTACAAGACGTACGATTATTTCCAACACGTTATATTAACGTTTCTTTGTTTGGAAAAAAAAATAAGCCATATGTAAGCCCAGTTCAAGATTCTGTATACGTTGGTCCAATGAAAGAAACTAATTCTAAAATAAAAAAATAATATTTTATGAGTTATTTAGACAATATATTATTTGCAATAGTACTTGGTTTAGGTTTTGGCTATTTTTATTTAAATATAAAAAAACTTGTCAGAAATATCAATCTAGGTATTGCTGTTGATCGAAAAGACAACGCGAAAGCAAGGTGGAAAAACATGGCAATGATTGCATTAGGACAATCTAAAATGGTCAAACGTCCTGTTGCCGGATTATTGCATATTATAGTCTATGTTGGTTTTGTAATTATCAATATTGAATTGCTAGAGATTATCATTGATGGATTGTTTGGAACGCATCGGATTTTTGCTTTTTTAGGAAGTATCTATAATTTTTTAATTGCTTCTTTCGAAATTTTAGCGGCTTTAGTTTTGGTAGCTGTATTGGTTTTTTGGACAAGAAGAAATGTGATTCAATTGAATCGTTTTCGTAGTTCTGATCTAAATGGTAATCCTAAAAAAGATGCGAATTATATTTTGTATTTTGAAGTGGTTTTAATGACTTTGTTTTTATTGATGAATGCCTCTGATTTGCACCTGCAAAATGTACCGGGTGGCTATTCCCATTTTATTAAAGCAGGTTCATTTCCTATAAGTCAATTTTTAGAACCTTTTTTCAATGGAATGTCTAACGAATTGGTAATGTTGCTTTCTGAATTGTTTTGGTGGTTACATATAGTAGGTATTTTGGTTTTTATGAATTATTTGTATTTTTCTAAACACTTGCACATTCTATTAGCATTTCCAAACACTTATTTTGCCAACCTAAATCCTGAAGGACAATTTGATAATTTGGCTTCAGTAACGAATGAAGTTAAATTAATGATGGATCCTAATGCTGATCCTTTTGCAGCAGCGCCAGAACCTGCAATAACTCCCTCTAAATTTGGAGCCAGTGATGTTCAAGATTTGAATTGGGTTCAATTATTAAACGCTTATACTTGTACTGAATGTGGTCGTTGTACTTCATCGTGTCCAGCTAATCAAACCGGTAAAAAATTATCTCCTCGTAAAATTATGATGGATACAAGAGATCGTTTGGAAGAAGTAGGCAAAAATATCGATGCTAATAAAGGCGTTTTTATTCCAGATAATAAGACCTTGTTGAACGATTATATATCAGCAGAAGAACTTTGGGCGTGTACCTCTTGTAATGCTTGTGTTGAAGAATGCCCTGTGAGTATTAGCCCTTTATCAATTATTATGGATATGCGACGCTATTTAGTAATGGAACAAAGTGCAGCACCTACTGCATTGAATGCCATGATGACTAATATAGAAAATAATGGTGCGCCATGGCAATATAACCAGCAAGACCGATTGAATTGGAAAAATGAATAAATAGTAATTTCTATTTTAAAGTAGAATAACTTAATTATAAAATCTAAACCATGTCAGATAATTTAGTAGTGCCTACAATGGCTGAAATGCTTGCTCAAGGCAAACAACCCGAAGTTTTATTTTGGGTAGGTTGTGCAGGTAGTTTTGACGATAGAGCCAAAAAAATAACAAAAGCTTTTGTACGTATTTTGAATCGTGCCAATGTGTCTTTTGCTGTTCTAGGAGCGGAAGAAAGTTGCACTGGTGATCCTGCAAAAAGAGCTGGAAATGAATTTTTGTTTCAGATGCAAGCCATGATGAATATTGAAGTGCTAAATGCTTATGAAGCAAAAAAGATAGTAACCGCTTGTCCTCATTGCTTTAATACATTAAAAAATGAATATCCTGAATTAGGAGGGAAGTACGAAGTGATTCATCATACTGAATTTTTAAAATCATTGTTAGATGAAGGACGTTTAACTATAGAAGGAGGACAATTTAAAGGTAAAAAAATTACATTTCATGATCCTTGTTATTTAGGTCGTGCCAACAAAATTTATGAAGCCCCACGAGATTTAATTCAGAAATTAGACGTTGAATTGGTAGAAATGAAACGTTCCAAAGCGAACGGTTTGTGTTGTGGTGCTGGAGGTGCTCAAATGTTTAAAGACGCTGAGGCAGGTGTTAAAGAAATTAATATTGAAAGAACGGAAGATGCTCTAAAAGTTCAACCTGATATTATTGCTGCAGGATGCCCATTTTGTAACACTATGTTGACGGATGGAATAAAGAATAAAGAAAAAGAAAGCGAAGTAAAAGTGTTAGACATAGCTGAGCTTATTGCAAATGCACAAGATTTATAAAATAAACACATAATTAACTCAATACAATTTTAGCATGTACGTTCCATTTGAAAGTTTACCCGAGGAATCAAGAATTTGGATTTACCAATCCAATAGAAAATTTTCGGATGAGGAAATGGCCGAGATAGAAACGGCTTTACAAGTATTTCTTAAAGACTGGGCAGCACATGGAACTAGCTTAGAATCTTCATATCAATTAAAGTACAATCGTTTTATTATTTTGGCTGTTAATCAAGAAGTTCAAAATGCAACGGGTTGTTCAATTGATGCTTCAGTAGAGTTTATTCAAAGTCTGGAAAATAAATACAATGTTGATTTATTAGACAAAATGAATGTTACTTTTAAATTAGGAGAACATATTGCTCACAAACCATTAATTGATTTTAAAAAAATGGTGAAAGATAAAGCAGTTACTGAAAACACTATTGTTTTTAATAATTTGATTAACACAATCGAAGAGTTCAATGAATCATGGGAAGTTCCAGCTTTGGATAGTTGGCACAGTCGTTTCTTCTAAAATTCAATTAATGAAAACGATCTTTAATCGAGTTGTACTTTCTTTATTCTTATTGTTTTTGGTGTCAAATTGTGGGACCTTAAAGAATACATTCGTTTCATCTACCCCAATTGTACTTAACAAACCTGAAATTTCTGATTTTGAAGAAGTTTATATTCCTCAATTAAAATCGGCTAGGAAAAACTTTTTTAAAGATTCAGAAGCCGAAAATCGTTGGGTAGATAGTATTTTTAACCAAATGACACTACAAGAGAAAGTAGGACAGTTGTTTATGGTGGCCGCTTATTCTAATAAAGATACCACTCATACTAATGCCATTGAAAAGTTAATTCGTAATCAAAAAATTGGGGGAGTAATCTTTTTTCAAGGAGGGCCTTTGCGTCAAGCCAATTTAACTAATCGTTATCAATCTAAATCTAAAGTGCCTTTATTTGTTGGCATTGATGCAGAATGGGGGTTGAGTATGCGCTTGGACTCGACTTATCGTTATCCTTGGAACATGACATTGGGTGCTATAAATGATCTGAAGTTAATTGAAAATGTTGGACAATTAATGGGAAAAGAGAGTCGAAGAATGGGGGTTCATTTTAATTTCTCTCCTGTTCTAGATATTAATACTAATCCAAAGAATCCGATCATTGGAAACCGATCTTTTGGCGAAAATAAATACAATGTAACCGAAAAAGCCATTGCATTAATGAATGGTGTTCAAAGGCAAGGTGTTTTTTCGACGGGAAAACATTTCCCAGGTCATGGAGATACCTCGATTGATTCTCATTTGGCTCTGCCTACATTGTCATTTTCAAAAGAACATTTAGATAAAGTAGAACTATATCCTTATAATAAAATCATCGATGAAGGTTTAGCTTCAGTAATGGTTGGGCATTTAGATGTACCTAGTTTAGAATTTCGTCAAAATTATCCTACTTCCATTTCGTATAACGTAGTTACCAATTTACTGCAAAAAGAACTAAAGTTTGATGGTTTAATTTTTACAGATGCATTGAATATGAAAGGTGTAAGTAAATTTAAAAAACCAGGCGATGTTGATTTAGATGCATTTCTTGCTGGAAATGATATTCTACTTTTTTCTGAGAATGTTCCTTTAGGTATTGAAACTATAATCAAAGCGCATGAGGATAAAATTGTTTCAGATGAGCGTTTGGAACAATCCGTTAAGAAGATTTTAAAATACAAGTACAAGGCGGGTCTTCATAATTACAAACCTATTACAGTTCAAAATTTAATTCAAGATATTAATCCTGTTGCAAATGAAGCATTGCAATACCAATTGTATGAAAATGCAGTTACAGTTTTGAAAAATGATAAAAATCTTTTGCCTATAAAAGATTTGAACCTTCAAAAGATCGCGTATGTGAAATTAGGAGATGATTTCAATTCTAAGTTTGTATCTACACTTAAGAAATACGCAGATGTTACTGAAGTTAATGCCACTACAATAGATAGCCTTAACTTGAAGCTAAAAGATTACTCTACAGTTATTATTGGCTATCATAAAGCAGATAAACCATGGAAGAATAACGATTTTACATCGACTGAAATACTTTGGCTTAAAGAAATTGCAAAAAACAACACAGTTATTTTAGATGTGTTTGCTAAACCATATTCGTTATTACCCATCACGAATTTTGATGAAATAGAAGGACTTATTGTTTCCTATCAAAATAATGACATTGCCCAAGAAGTTAGTGCAGAGTTAGTATTTGGTGCAATTGAAGCTAAAGGAAAATTGCCAGTTTCTATAAATGATTCATTTAAAGTGAATGAAGGACTATCTACAGTAAAAATGAACCGATTGGGATTTACAGCTCCAGAGAATGTTGGAATGAGTTCAGAAAAACTAAAACAAATTGATGTTTTGGCTCAAAAAGCAATTGCAGGTAAAATGGCTCCAGGAGTTCAAGTGTTGGTGGCTAGAAAAGGGAAAGTGATTTACCAAAAGGCCTTCGGAAATTATACCTATGATTCGGATGTAAAAGTAACCAACGAAACCATTTTTGATGTAGCTTCAGTAAGTAAAATTGC
>JAGNSF010000068.1:0-1551 GCA_017988155.1 Flavobacterium sp.
AAATTGTATATCCAAATACTTTGGCTAAAGCCGAAGAAAAAATAGTATTATTAGTGCTATCATTTATTGCGGCATTATAAGGCCCTTGCATCTCAGAATTCAGCATTGAAGCTAAATAAATACGACATAAATCGTCGATATGAATCCAAGGCATGTATTGTTTTCCAGAACCAATCGCACTACCCAATTTGTATTTGAATAAAGGAATCAATTGCTGCAAAACGCCATCTCCTTTGCCTAAAACCAAACCTGTTCTGATTTGTACTGTTCGAATGCCTAAATCGCGAATGGGATGAGTAGCAGCTTCCCATTTTTGGCAAACAGTACCTAAAAAATCCGAAGCCGCTGGAGTGGTTTCCGAACAAATTACCTCGTCAGTGATTGCGCCATAAATTCCAACACCAGAAGCTGAAACAAATGCCTTAAGTTGCTTGTTGTGTTTGTGCAAACAAGAAAATAAAAGCTGCGTGGATTTCTCACGACTGTCTAAAATTGCTTTTTTTCGATTTACTGTCCATCGTTTAGCGCCAATATTTTCTCCAGCTAAATGAATCACATAATCCGCATTCAAAATCGCTTGTTCATCTATTGTTCCAGCATCAACATCCCATTTATAATACGAAATCCCTTCTGAATTTTCCTTCACAGAACGACTTAAAACAGATACCGAAAATCCATTTTCTAAAAGCAATCGTGTTAGTTTCTTACCAATAAATCCAGTCCCTCCCGTCAATACAACATTTTGTTTCATCCCAAAAAATATTAGTCAATTACAATTTAACACAAATATAAGAAAATATTTTGTTTAACATTATTACAATTTAGTTAACCATTTTGTACCTTTATGGTCTAATTTGAAAAACGAATTAAAATGGCTACTAAAAAAACAATCTTGACTAAAGATAAAGTAATTTCAATGTATATGCAAAGTACTTTAGAGAATAATGAAAAACCAAAGTCCGCGTATCATTTTGCAAAAGAAAATGGCTTCTCTGAATCGGAATTATATAATTTCTTTGGAGGAATAGATGGAATTGAAAAAGAAGTTTTCAATCAGTTTTTGATTAAGACTCTAGAATTATTAGAAAAAGACAAAGATTACGAATACTATGATATGAAAAGTAAAATGTTAAGTTTCTATTTTACTTTTTTTGAACTTTTGTCTGCCAATAGAAGTTATGTAGTGTTGAGCCTTAAAGAAAATCATAATATCATGAAAAGCTTAATGCAACTTTCTAGCTTGCGAAATGGTTTTAAAGATTTCGTCAGTGGAATTATCTCTGACGAATACCGATTAAAACAAGAACGTTTTCAAGAAATACAAGAAAAAGCATTACAAGAGTCTGCCTGGATCCAGTTATTAATGACAATCAAATTTTGGTTAGACGACAGTTCTGCCTCATTTGAAAAAACAGACATTTATATTGAGAAATCTGTGAAAGCCTCATTTGAATTAATGAATACAACTCCATTAGAAAGTCTAATTGATTTTGGAAAATTTCTTTTTAAAGAAAAAATACAACACAACTAAATGAAAACCATCGATTATAT
>JAGNSF010000068.1:1651-8514 GCA_017988155.1 Flavobacterium sp.
TATTTATTAGAACTAAAACAAAGTCAGGAAGTAGTAGCCGCTTGTTCTAAAATCGATCATTTAGTTTTTCCTAACTATTATCCAGAGTATTCTTCGGAAAGAATCATCACTATGGATTGGATGACGGGATTACACCTGTCTGAGTTTACCAAGGAAAATACCAATTCAGAAATTGGAAATCAATTAGGACAAGCGCTTTGGGATTTTTATATGTATCAAATTCATGTGTTGCGCAAAGTACATGCCGACCCACATCCGGGGAATTTTTTGGTTAACGAAAATCAGGAATTAGTTGCCTTAGATTTTGGGTGCATGAAAGCCATTCCGAAGGATTTTTACATCCCCTATTTTGAATTGATCAAAAAAGAAATTATTGATAACAAAGTCCTTTTTAACGAAAAATTATTTGAATTAGAAATCTTACGCACAGATGATACTCCCGAAGAAGTAGCTTATTTTACGTCTATGTTCTATGACTTGCTAACATTGTTTACTCAGCCTTTTCAATCGGAAACATTTGATTTTTCAGACGAAATGTTTTTTGAAAAAATAGCACAATTAGGGGAGCGCTTTGCCAATGATACCAATCTTAGAAAAATGAATGGAAATCGCGGATCAAAACATTTTATCTATATGAACAGAACCTTTTTTGGTTTGTACAACTTACTATTTGATTTAAAAGCAAAAATTACAGTTCACAACTATCAGAAATACGTGTAATGAAAAGAGAATTAACCGATTTAGAGAAAGACCGCATCATTGAAATGGCTTGGGAAGACCGAACTACATTTGATGCTATTTTATTGCAATTTGGGTTAAAAGAACAAGAAGTGATCGACCTGATGCGTGCCGAGATGAAACCGTCTAGTTTTAGAATGTGGAGAGCCAGAGTTCAAGGGAGAAAAACCAAACACGAAAAATTACGTGACTTTAGAGAAGGACGTTTCAAATGCAGCCGTCAAAGACAAATTAACAACAACAAAATAGCGAAACGCTAAATTATAAATAATGAAGAAAATATTAATCATTGGAGGTAGCAAAGGAATTGGCAATGCCATTTTGTTACAACAATTAGAAAACAACACTGTATATACAATAAGCAGGAATACACCAGAAGTAGCACATCCCAATCATACACATTTTTCGTTAGATGTTTTACAAGACACACTTCCTGAAATTGAAAGTTTGGATAGTGTCATTTATTGTCCTGGTTCTATTACCTTAAAACCAATAGGAAGTCTAACCATTGACGATTTCAGAAATGATTTTGAAATCAATGTAATTGGAGCTGTAAAAGTGATTCAAAAATACTTGCCTGCTTTGAAAAAAGGCAACCAACCTTCTATCCTATTGTTTAGTACCGTAGCTGCAAAATTAGGAATGCCTTTCCATGCCAGTATTGCGACAGCAAAAGCGGGTGTAGAAGGATTAGTTAAATCTCTTGGTGCTGAATTAGCATCCAGTATTCGCATCAATGCCATTGCACCAACCATTACAGATACTACTTTGGCTTCGGGAATTTTAAGAAACGACCGAATGAAAGAAAACATGGTAGAACGCCATCCAATGAAAGGGTATTTACAACCACAAGAAGTGGCTGACATGGCAGACTTTTTAATTTCAGAAAAAGCAAAATCAATATCAGGACAAATCTTTGAAATGGATTATGGTATTGTCAGCTTTAAAATTTAATACACAAAACTCAAAAATACTTAATGAAAAACTACGAAAAAATTGAGCAATACAATACCGAAGCAACAGAAATATTATCACATAATTACAAAACAATAATTGAAAATTTAGGTGAAGATGTTACTCGTGAAGGTCTTGAAAAAACACCAGAAAGAGTAGCTAAAGCGATGCAATACCTAACACACGGTTACGGATTAGATCCTTTAGAAATATTAAAATCGGCATTATTCACGGAAGACCACCAACAAATGATTGTGGTTAAAGACATTGAGGTATACTCTATGTGTGAACACCATATGTTACCCTTTTTTGGAAAAGCACACGTAGCGTATATTCCGAATGGAAAAATTGTTGGCTTAAGTAAAATTCCGCGTATTGTAGATGCTTTTGCACGTAGAATGCAGGTGCAGGAACGATTAACAGACCAAATAAAAGATTGTATTCAAGCTGCATTAGAACCTCTAGGTGTAGCTGTTGTAATAGAAGCGCAACATATGTGTATGCAAATGCGTGGCATTCAGAAGCAAAATTCGGTAACAACTACTTCTTCATTTACAGGAGCTTTTGAAAAAGATAAAACACGTAAAGAGTTTATTAGTTTGATTTCAAATAAATTGAGCTAAATAATAATTGTTTTTTTAGGTTAGGGTTAAGTTGAAAACTCCCGAGAAACTATTTAGTTATCGGGAGTTTTTTTTATGCAGTTATTTTAAGATACCAGCTTTATAGGTAGCAATTGCTCTATCTCTTGCCATGGCATGTTCTACCATTGGTTGACTGTACCCCAAATCAAATTCTTTAATCCATTGTCTAATATAAATTCCCTTTTCGTCAAATTTTTTCTGCTGAATTTCAGGATTAAAAACTCTAAAATAAGGAGCTGCATCACAACCAGTTCCCGCTGCCCACTGCCAATTTCCAACATTAGATGCCATTTCGTAATCTAATAACTTTTCAGCAAAATAGGCTTCGCCCCACTGCCATTCAATTAACAAATGCTTGCATAGAAAACTTGCGACTACCATACGAACTCGATTGTGCATATAACCCGTTTCGTTGAGCTGACGCATTCCAGCATCTACCATTGGATATCCTGTTCTACCCTCGCACCAACGCTTGAAATCAGATTCGTCATTGCGCCATTGAATACCATCGTATGCCGACTTAAAATTCTTATTTTGAACTTTAGGAAAATGATATAAAATTTGCATGAAAAATTCTCTCCATATCAATTCACTCAAAAAAACATCATTTTTACGTACAGCCCAATTGACTAATTTACGAACACTAACGGTTCCAAAACGCAAATGAGGTGACAAATAAGATGTGCTATCTAAAGCTGGAAAATCTCTTGTTTCGTGATAGGTAGCAACCAATTTTAAATTGTGAGGTTTTACTTTAATCGAACTTGGAGCAAAACCAATTTCTTCCAAAGAAAGAAGATCAAATTTACTTTTGAAAAAATTAGAAAAATACGGACTAGCATCGTATTCAATAACTGGTGCTATCATTTGGTATTTTTCCAACCATTTATTTTTAAAGGGAGTGTATACAGTATAGGGCAACCCATCTGATTTGACAATTTCTTCTTTTTCAAAAATGACTTGATCTTTATAGGTCGCTACTCCTACTCCATTTGATTGAAGAATATCAGTTACCGATGCATCACGTTGCATGGCATTGGGTTCGTAATCTTTATTCCAAACTACTTCTTGAATGGCATACTCTTGAAGTAATGCTTCCCAAACTAATTCAGGCTTTCCTTTAAGAACCAAAAGAGAACTAGCTGTTTCTTGTAATTTAAGATGAATTTTAGAAAGTGATTCATGAATAAAACCAACTCTTGGATCATTTTTTGGTAAACGTTCCAAAATAGTTTCGTCAAAAATAAATAATGGAATTACTGGATATTTTGATTGTAAAGCATGGAACAAACCTACATTATCTTCCAAACGTAAATCACGTCGAAACCAAAAAAAAACAACTTCTTGTTTAGTCATTATTTTGCATTAAATAATTCGTCTACTTTGATTGTTCGGTAGTTAAAAATGGATTTTAGTTTGTTTTTCACTATCAAAGCATTCATGATTCTACCCAAAAAACCTAATGGTAAGGCATAATGAATCAAGTCTGTCATAAGGACCCCATTGTCTTTTTCTTCAAAAAAATGCTTGTGATGCCAAAGTGTATAAGGCCCGAAACGCTGTTCGTCTACAAAATAACTTTCCTCCTTTACCACAGTTATAACAGTCATCCAACTTAATTTAATTCCAAAAAGTGGAGAAACTTTATACTGTATAATTTGTCCCGCATACATACTTTTTTCATCAAAATCAGTGATTTCAAATCCCATATCAGTTGGTGTGATTTTTTGTAAATTTCTTGGATTTGAAAAAAAAGACCAACATTCTTGAATACTGGCATTAACAAACTGTTCTGCTTTTAATGAATATACTTTCATATAATTATATTTTATAATATTTGAAAGGCACAAACAACATTCCAAAACATTCACCGTGCTCCTTACCTAAATGCTTGTGATGCACTTTATGCGCTTTTCTCAATCCAATCAAATATTTGTTATTTGTATTTTTAAACCATTTAAATCGTTGATGAATTAATACATCATGAATCATGAAATAGCACAATCCATAAAACATAATACCTAAGCCTATAAAGAATTTATAATTCAATCCACCCTCTACACCGTAGTAAAAAAGAGCAATACTTGGAATAGCAAAAATGACAAAAAACACATCGTTACGTTCAAAAACATTGGCATATTTTGGTTGATGATGGTCTTCATGAAAATACCACATAAAACCATGCATTACAAATTTATGTGTACACCAAGTTACACACTCCATAATCAAAAAAGTCCCAAGGAAAATCAGAAAAAACTGGATTTCGTTCATTGTAATAATAATTTAATTTTAAACTAATTTTAATTTATAGGTAACAAAAGATTGGGCTAGTAAACCCGCTTTAGTATAATTAGAAACTCGAATTCTTGCTGTGCCAATTTTGTCACTAGGAGTTTTCTCTAACTTTTTTAATAATTTTTTATAATACACATAGGCTGTATAAACTCCAAATTTAGCTTCAATTGGCAACTTGGTAATTCCTTGAAAAGCAACTTTAAAATCCTCTTCAATTTCATTAATAATTGCTTTTTTAGACTGCTCATCAAAAGAGTTTAAATCCACACCTGGAAAATAAGTTCTGTTAAGAACCAAGTTATCGTCTTTTAAATCGCGTAGGAAATTGACTTTTTGGAATGCCGACCCTAATCGCATCGCTTCATCTTTAAGTAGATTGTATTGATTAGTATCGCCGTCAACAAAAACTTTCAAACACATTAAGCCTACCACATCAGCAGAACCGTATATGTATTCTTCATATTCTTCTTTAGTTTGGTAGTCTGATTTAACCAAATCCAACTTCATGCTTTTCAAGAATGCTTGAATCAAATCATCTGAAATATTATAGCGTTTTACAGTCAATTGAAATGAATTTAAAATTGGATTTAAACTAATTCCAGAATGATACGCTTTATAATACTCTTTTTCAAAATCGTGAATAAGAGTTTCTTTTTCAAAGCCATGAAATGAATCTACAATTTCGTCGGCAAAACGAACAAATCCGTAGACACTATAAATGGCTTCTCTTATGCTTGGAGAAAGCATGTAGACTGCTAATGAAAATGAAGTGCTGTAATTTTTAGTTACTAGCTTACTACATTTAAAAGATACGTCATCAAATAACTGCTTCATGTTATGCTTTTGAAAATTGTTTATCAATTAGTTCGGATACCAGTTTTCCAGAAATTAATGCTGGAGGTACACCTGGCCCTGGTACGGTTAGTTGACCTGAAAAATACAGATTCTCAACTTTTTTACTTTTCAATTTGGGTCTTAAAAAAGCGGTTTGCAATAAAGTGTTAGCCATTCCGTATGCATTGCCTTTGTACGAATTGTATTCACTTACAAAATCATTTTTGCAAAAAGATTGTTTAACTATAATGCTAGACCGAACCTCTTGTTGTGTTAACGACTCAAAACGATCCATAATTTTTTCAAAATATTCATTACGCAATGCTTCAGTATCTTCAATTCCAGGGGCTAAGGGAACTAAAAAGAAAGCAGATTCCATTCCTTCGGGTGCTGCAGAAGCATCTGTCAAAGATGGGAAATTAGCATAAAACAATGGTTCATCAGGCCATCTCGGTTCGTCATAAATATCTTTAGCATGTTGGTAAAAATCAGTATCAAAAAACAAAGCGTGATGCGAAATGTTTTGAATTTTTTTATTGAAACCTACATAAAATAATAATGAAGAAGGAGCAAATACTCGGCTATCCCAATATTTTTCAGAATAAGCACGGTGTTGTTCTTCTAGTAATGTTTCTGTATGATGGTAATCAGCACCACTCAAAACTACATCCGAATAGATTTCGGTTCCATTAACTACGATTCCTTTGGCTGTTTTATTTTCAACAATAATTTTTTCAATAGCAGCATTAGTAACAAATTTCACCCCTAATTCGGTAGCTAAACTTTCCATACCACGAACCACGTCAAACATTCCTGTTTTTGGATGCCAAGTACCTAAACCAAAGTCGGCAAAATTCATAAAACTATAAAACGAAGGGGTATCCGATGGTTTAGCACCAAGAAAAAGAACTGGAAACTCTAAAATTTGAATCAATTTTTCGTTCTTAAATTTCTTACGAACATCTCGACTGATGTTACTAAAAAATTGACCTACTTTTTTAGCCGTATCCACTGTGATTAATTCCAATGGAGAAACTCCAGGGCGATATACTAAATCTTTAATTGCTATATCATAATTCGATTGCGCTTCCAACATGAACTTTTCTAAAACCGCACCACTCCCTTTTTCAATAGATTCAAAAGTAGCAACAATTTCAGGTAAATTATCTGCAATTGCGATGAATTCATCAACTCCAAAATATACTCGATATGCAGGTGAAAGTTTAATTAATTCATAATAATCAGTCGTTTTTTTGCCAAAATCAGCAAAGAAACGATCAAAAACATCCGGCATCCAATACCAGCTTGGCCCCATATCAAAAGTAAATCCGTTACTTTTTAACTGTCGAGCGCGACCACCAATAGTAGCATTTTTTTCATAAACAGTAACTTGATGTC
>JAGNSF010000254.1 GCA_017988155.1 Flavobacterium sp.
AGTATTTGGTCCAAACCTTTGATTGGGCTGATTTAGCTCAAGAATGGCGCAATCATCAGTTTAGTTATAATGAAAAATCGGAGGTATCGTCCAAAGCCAAATATTCGTATTGGGCCAAAGAACAAACTGAACGAATTGAAAAAGTGGTCGATCCCGCAAAAAAGTTCATTCAGCAATTGAACGTGCTTTTTAGTCAAGAAACGGTTGATTTGAATCACATTTCAGATCGAATGCAAGCAGCTTATACTTATTTTTTCAATCCAATGGACGAGTTGGTTTTTGAGATTTTGTGGAAACTAGAAGAAGTGAAGCGACTTAAAAAAGCAAAGGCCTATTTTGACGAATTAGTGCTTTTAGAAGAACTTCAAACCAAAGCCGTCTTGCGCTTAATGAAAGCCAAACTCTTAATTGAAACGGTTGTGGCGGGAGAAACCATTTCGAAAGAAAAACTGACTTCGCCAGATATAAAATTGTACGTCAGCCGAAAAGTAGCCGCGATTCAGGCCACATTCAAAAAAGTAAATGCCAACTTAATTGACGACGACTTAGACGAAGAACGCTACCTTCCAAAAAAGAAAATTAAATCGCCAACCAAAAAAACCACTGTGGAAGAAACCTACGATTTGTGGAAACAAAACAATTCGATAGCTGAAATCGCTTCCATTAGGGTATTGACTAAACAAACCATTTACGGTCATTTTGTAAAGTTAATTCAATCGGAAAAAGTAGCTATTGAAGACATTATTCCGTCGGATAAATTAGATGAACTTGCGTCTGCGTTTAAAGGCTACAAAGAAGAATCTTTGAATGCGTTAATGGAAAAACACGGAGATCAATTCAGTTGGGAAGAAGCCAGAATGTTCAAAGCCAGTTTGAATATATAACATATAAAAAAACCGTCTCGAAAGACGGTTTTTGTTTTATAATGATTCAATTAAAATCCACGCTTGTGGGTTTTCTTTTTCCCTGATTTCGTTTTTCAATTTTTCCGCTTCGGTGTAGGTTGTAAAGCTTCCGTAAAGCACCGGATATAAACCGTGTTTGTTGCGCTCAATTCGTTTGGCTTTGTATCCTTTTTCGCTTAAGTCTTCAAAAACACGTTGGGCATTTTTCTCATCTCTAAAAGCTCCTGCCATAATATGATACGGCAATTTTCCTTCTTTAACGGTAAGAGTTACAGCAGGAATAGGACTTTCGATAAAGAAAGTAGCTTCTTGTATTTTGTTTTGAACCTGTCTTTGAACAGCCGATTTAACTATGATTTTTTGAGTTTCTATTTCGTTTTGGTAAATAGGATAACCTACCGTAGCAGTTAATCCCAATCCTAAAACAAAAACAGCAGCATATTTCAAGAAAGCATACTTGTTTTTATGTTCTGGAACCAATTGAATTGTTTCTGTTTCCTCCAATGCTTCCAATTGTTGTTCAAAGATTTCTCTTTTTACAAGAGGAGAAACAAACGGACTCAAACCAAATGAACTACTTAAGTAATTGGTTTGGTCATAAGGAGTAAAAATTAAATTTCTATCGGCATTTAAACAAAAATCCCCTACGTTTTTGATTGAAAAAACACCTGTTTCTTGCAAGGTTTTTTTCCAATTAAACACTTCATACTGAATAGCGCTAACCGCATATTCATAAGAGGTTTTCTCTGTCTGTGCAATATGATTAGCTAATAAGCCATCATTATTTTTTAAATACGAATTAAAAGAGATCAATTTTTTAGGGGGAAAAAACGAATGGGAACTTTCCACTAGTTGAGCGGATTGGATTTCAGTTAAAAAGGCACCAAAACCAGGCACAGTTACACATTGGTAACGGTATAAAAGTTGCGCGATATAATTTTCGATTTTCATAGTAACAAAGTTATGCAACGAAAATAGTTATCAAAATTTTATTCACAATTTTTATTAACAATTGGAATTATTTTTACACTTATTTCTTTTTCAATTAGTTAATAAGATTCGGATTGATTGAAAAATAGAGAAAATGAATTTTTAGCATTAATTTTTATTGTGAAAGAAGTGCATTTCAGACATTATTCCTACATTTAGATTCCAAATTTGCCCCCAAATGAACGATCAAGAATTATTTTACTTGCTAGCCCTACAACGCGTTGAAGGTGTAGGCGATATTGTAGCCAAAAAATTGCTAACCTATTTTGGCAACTCCGAAGCAGTTTTCAAAGCCAAGTCATCTCAATTAGCTTCTATTGACGGAATTGGAAATGTCCTTTTAAAGAACATTAAAGATCCTTCTGTTTTTGCAAAAGCAGAACGCGAAATGCAATTTATCACTACCAATTCCATTACCGTCAACACATTTCAAGATCCCGATTATCCGGAGCGGCTGAAACATTGTTTTGACAGTCCGCTCGTCTTGTTTAGTTCAGGTAACATCGATTTAAAAAACCAGAAAATGATTAGCATTGTGGGTACGCGTCAAATTACTTCGTATGGATTGGAATTTTGCCGCAAATTCATTGAAGAGTTAGCGCCCTTGAA
>JAGNSF010000069.1 GCA_017988155.1 Flavobacterium sp.
TCTTGAATGTATATAGAAACGCCAGATAGCGGCTTGTCATTGGCGTCAGTAATCTTACCTGAAACCGTGTTTTGTGCTTGCATCAAGGCAGTACAACTTACTACCAAGGCAAAAATTAATTTTTTCATGATCAATAGATATAATGTTAAAAGAATCGTGTTCTACAAAAGAACCGACTAATAATTCGATTTAAACATTATATTGAGGTGGTCCTCGTAAAGAATAGGTACTTCCTGAGAAGGAAATAACAGTGGGAAAATTAAAAAAGTAATGTTTTGCAACTTCTGGAGTTGTCGCTATTTGATACTGAAACTTGGCTGAAATTATTCCGCTTTGAAACGAAATAGCACAAACCAAACATTGCTCAAAACCCTTGTGTTGGTGGGTTAATTCAGTTGAATTAAGCTTTTTGTGGGCACATACTTTTTCTGAAAATTGTTGTTCAAGATGCTCCAATCCATGAAACGACTGTAGGACTAGTGACCCTAATAGGACTAGTGCAAAGAAAAACCGTATCAAAAATTGCTTTTGTTTCATTGGCAACAAATATAAGTAAACCAAAAAAGAAAACCATTTATAATTCAGAATTATCCAAATCATAAATGGTTATTTCATTAGTATTGAATTACTTAAACCAATTTGGCAGCAATTAAATATTCGGCAATCTGAATAGTATTTGTTGCAGCTCCTTTTCTTAAGTTATCAGCTACAACCCATAAGTTTAAGGTATTCGGTTGGCTTTCGTCACGACGAATTCTACCCACAAAAACTTCATTTTTACCTTCAGCATATCTTGGCATTGGGTAGGTAAATGTGTCTAAATTATCTTGAACTACAACTCCGTCCGTTTGGCTCAAAATAGTACGTACTTCATTCACATCAAAATCATTGGTAAACTCCACATTCAACGCTTCACTATGACCACCAACTACAGGTACACGAACCGCAGTTGCTGTAACGGCAATTGTATTGTCGCTTAAGATTTTTTTCGTTTCGTTGACTAATTTCATTTCCTCTTTTGTGTAGCCATTGTCTTCAAAACTATCACATTGTGGAATACAGTTTCTGTTGATTTTGTATTTGTACACCATATCACCTTCTACACCTGCACATTCATTTTCGAATTGTTGTACGGCTTTTACTCCCGTTCCTGTAATGGATTGATACGTTGAAACAATGATACGTTTGATATTGTATTTTTTATGTAAAGGTGCTAAAGCCAATACCATCTGGATTGTTGAACAGTTGGGATTAGCAATAATTTTATCTTCAGCTGTTAATTCTCCTGCATTGATTTCAGGCACAACTAATTTCTTAGTAGGATCCATTCTCCAAGCCGATGAGTTATCAATTACTGTAGTTCCTGCAGCAGCAAATTTTGGTGCCCATTCCAAAGAAGTTCCACCACCAGCAGAAAACAAAGCAATATCTACTTTCATATCCACTGCTGTTTGTAAACCCACTACTTTGTACTTAGTTCCTTTGAAATCAATTTCTTTACCCACTGATTTTTCAGAAGCTACAGGAATTAATTCTGTTACAGGAAAATTTCTCTCTGCTAATACTTTTAACATTATTTCGCCTACCATTCCGGTAGCACCTACTACTGCTATTCTCATTGTATATAATTAGTGTTGAATTATAATTTTATTGGGCAAAAATAACCAATAAAGGATTTGAAACAAGGGTGTTCACAAAAAATAACAAATTGTTATATTTGTAACAATGTTATTTATTTTTCAACAAATCCCTAATCTCTGCAAGCAATTGCTCCTGGGTTGGACCATTTACTTCTTTTGGTTCTTCTTCTTTTTTAATTTTTTGTTGGGCTTTTTCATAGGCTTTCAAAACAATAAAAATACAGAACCCAATGATTACAAAATCAAAAATGGTTTGAATAAATGCCCCATAATTAAGTGTAACCTCTGCAATTGCTCGCGATTTCTGTATTCCGTTTTCAACAACGGCAGGTTCAGCATCTTGAAGTACCAACTTTAAATTTTTAAAATCTACTTTCCCTAAAAGCAACCCTATAGGCGGCATCAAAACGTCGTTTGTAAACGAAGTAACTATTTTTCCGAAAGCTCCCCCAACAATAACCGCTGTGGCTAAGTTGACGATTTCGCCTTTCATTAAAAAGGCTTTAAAATCTGTAAAAAATCCCATGTTATTATATTAATTATTCTCTATAGAAAACTCTTTTTACCCTTTGCGATATACTAGTTAAAATTTCATATGGAATTGTCTGCGTTTTTTCTGCGATTTCTATCACTGTTGGGCTTTCGCCAAAAACAATAACGTCGTCACCTTCACTACAATCAATTCCAGTAACCTCAACCATTAACATATCCATACACACGCTTCCTAAAATGATCGCTTTTTGTTTATTGACTGTTACATACCCGCTGCCATTCCCCCAAAGTCTAGAAATCCCATCAGCATAACCAATTGGAATGGTCGCAACAACTGTTGGTTTAGCAGCCATAAATCGGCGGCCATAACCCACACTATCGCCTGCTGGAACGGTTCTAATTTGAGAAATTACCGACTTCAATGTACTCACATTCTCCAAGTATTTTTGTTCTTCGGCATCATTAGAAACACCATACAAACCAATTCCCAAACGCACCATATCGTATTGCCCTTCTGGGAAGTTACTAATACCCGAAGTATTTAAAATATGACGAAGTGGCTGAATACTTAACTCATTCATTAATTGATTTGACATTGCATCAAAAAGACGAAGTTGCGCCAATGAAAAATCTTTGTGCTCAGATGCATCGCTTGTTGCCATGTGTGACAAAATACTTTTTACCAAAACGCGTTGGTTTCCTTTTAAGGTCTGAATCAACTCCTGAATTGTATCAGCTTCAAAACCCAATCGGTGCATGCCGGTATCCAACTTGATGTGAATAGGGAACTGATGTAATTTCTTTTGCTCAGCTAATTTAAGAAAGGATTTTAGTCCTTTTATACTATAAATTTCAGGCTCTAATTGGTGTTGAATTATTGCCTCAAAACTGGTCGTCTCAGGATTCAAAACCATAATTGGCAAATTAATCCCTGCATTTTTCAGACTTATACCTTCATCAGCAAAGGCTACGCCAAGATAATCTACTTTGTGATGTTCTAACAATTTTGCAATTTCGAAACCACCGCTACCATATCCAAATGCCTTGACCATCACCATCATTTTGGTGGTAGGTTTCATTTTGGATTTATAGAAATTCAAATTATGGCTGATGGCATTTAAATTGACCTCTAGAACTGTTTCATGTGTTTTTTCCTCAAGCACTGATACAATTTTTTCAAATTGAAAACTACGTGCGCCTTTTATTAAAATGGTTTCGTTATCAAAATGTAATTGGTCAATTTGAGACAAAAACTCTGCCGTAGTAGTAAAGGTAAAACAGTTTTTGAATTGATTTTTGAACTGAGAAATAACGGTGCCAATTCCTATAACCCGAGTAATTTTATTAGCAACTATTAGTT
The DNA here is from genome assembly GCA_017988155.1 of Flavobacterium sp. Lineage (GTDB taxonomy): Bacteria > Bacteroidota > Bacteroidia > Flavobacteriales > Flavobacteriaceae > Flavobacterium. Next base: position 3,493 of record JAGNSF010000069.1, read on the forward strand.
GCGCCACTCTAGAATATAATTCGTGATCAGCCAATCCACTTTGAAAAATATCCGAAAGGATAATTGTTTTATTAGTGGACTGTTTTTGGCTCTCTAAAAAATCCAATGCTATTTTCAACGACTGAAAATCGGCACTGTAACTATCATCGATTAGAGTACAATTATTGATTCCATTTTTTAATTTCAAACGCATTTCTACTGGATACAATTGCGCCATTCTGTTCTGAATCGTTTTGGCATCATACTCAAAATATAACAAAACCAGAACACAAGAAATTGCATTTTCTATTGAAGCTTCATCCTGAAAGGGAATCGCAATATCAAAATTCTCGGTTGCTGATGTAAAGTGCAATTGAGTGAGAGAATCTTGTTGTTTTTTGGCGACCAAAACATCTGCTTTTGGATTTGTAAAACTCCAAGAAACTGTTTTTAGATTTGGGCGAATAAGCTTGTCAATAGCATCGCTTTTTGGATAGATTACAATTTGAGCATGCTCAAAAAGACGTAATTTTTCTTTTATTTTTTCATTAGCATTCGCAAAACCTTCGTCGTGTGCCGAACCAATATTCGTCAAAATTCCAATAGTAGGGCGAATAATAGACTCTAACTTTTCCATTTCAGAAACGGTAGAAATACCTGCTTCAAATATGCCGAAATTGTGTTGTTCATTGATTCCGATGACTGACAAGGGAACGCCAACTTGTGAATTATAACTTTTTGGACTTCGTATAATGGAATAATCAGGACTTAAAAGAAAATTAAGCCACTCTTTCACAATTGTCTTGCCGTTACTTCCGGTTATTCCAATGATAGGAAAATGAAATTGCGAACGATAATAGCCCGCCAATTTTTGCAAAGCTAATAGGGTGTTTTTTACCACCAAGAAATTAGCCTTTCCTTGACAATTGTTAGGAATATGAGTCACCACAAAATACTGAACGCCTTTTGAAATTAATTCTTGAATGTATTGATGTGCATCATTATTAGGCCCTTCCAATGCGAAAAATAAAGTCGAGGCGCTGTTTTGCAACGAACGACTATCAATAGTAATGGTGTCGATTATGACTTCCGAAGGAAGACCATTGTATTCGGCTTGGAGTAGGGAACAACATTTTTGTACAGATAGCTTCATGAATTCAAAAAGCGAGCAAGCTCATTTGTGATTTAGTGTATCAAAAATAGTGTTTCTTTTTAAATTCAAGAGATAGAACTATAAAATATAAAAAATGAGGCCGATGTTTAATGACTTGGCATCTAATTTTTCGGCTGTAGTAGTTTGAGCATTTTTGAACAAAGGATTTAATCCGTATTGAATATAAAGATTCACCCCTCCATAACCTGCAGCAGCAAAAAAACCATATTGCAACTTATTAAAATCAGGATTATTTGTTAGTACTACATCTCCCGAATTACTTCTGAAAACAGATCGGTCCAACAACAAATAACTTAACTTTAATCCCGCATGAATGCGAAAAAAAGTGTGGTTTTCAAATGTAGATCCTCTCCATCGGAACTCCAAAGGGATATCTACAAATAACTGGGAAAATTTATTACTTGAATAACTGGTAGGATCGGTCAACACAGTATAAACTGGAGCACCATTAGCAGGTGTTATCCCAATATTTTGACTATAATTATTAAATGTTAAACCTAGTCCTGGCGCAATGGCTATATTTCTTTTTGGGTTTAGAGGAATGTCTCGCAGAAATCCTGCGGAGAGGCCAGTTGAAAATTTATCATTAGAAAATCCAACAGGAGTGTTTTTTAAAAGATTGTAGGTTAGCCCGATGAAAAACTGATCTTCTCGATACAACGAATCCACTTTGATTTCAGAAACCACCTCTGAACTTTGGATTTCTTGTGCCAAAAGTGGCAAGTATATAAAAAACAAGAAAAAACTAACCGATATTGATTTCAAATAATTAGTTCTCAATTCATTCATTGTATATGGTTTATGTACTTAAAAAACAAAGATATTGTTTTCACAATGGATTTTGAATTAAAATTAAAACAAAAAACTCAAGAAAAATCTTGAGTTTTTTGTTTTAGCAGAGAGGATGGGATTCGAACCCACGATACAGTTACCCATATACAAACTTTCCAGGCTTGCTCCTTCAACCACTCGGACACCTCTCTAAAAAGGTTTGCAAATAACTTAAAAAAAAATGAAGTATAAAAACGAAAATGAACTATTCTTGAATTTCACCTCGTAATGCAGTTTCAAAGGACTTTTTAAAATCTACACCTATATTATCTTGACCTAAAAGAAACATCAACTTGGTAATAGCTGCTTCTGTTGTCATGTCCTTGCCAGAGATGACGCCAATTTCAAGTAAAGCAGAACTTGTTTCATACTGACCCATTCGAACACTTCCGCCTGCGCATTGAGTTATATTAATAATATGGATACCATTCTGAATGGCTTTTTGCAAAACCAATAAAAACCATTCGTCAGTTGGTGCATTACCCGAACCATAAGTCTCCAATACAATTCCTCTTAAGTTAGGAATAGCCACAACCGCATCGATCAATTGTTCGCTAATACCAGGAAACAATTTCAGTATAATAACATTAGTGTCTAAGTCTTTATGAACCTGTAATGTCACGCCTTTAGAAGAAGACAAAAACAAGTCTGAATTGATTTTTAGATGCACTCCCGATTCAATTAAAAAAGGATAATTGGGCGAAGTGAATGCTTTGAAATGTTCGGCATTAATTTTAGTAGTTCTATTGCCACGATACAATTTGTATTCAAAATACAAACATACCTCTTTCACTACTGCTTCACCATTTTCACGCAAAGAGGCAATTTGGATAGCCGTAATTAAATTTTCTTTTGCATCGGTACGTAAATCTCCTATTGGCAATTGAGATCCTGTAAAAATAATTGGCTTTGCCAAATTCTCCATCATAAAACTCAAAGCCGATGCGCTATAAGACATCGTATCTGAACCGTGTAGCACTACAAACCCATCAAATGAATCGTAATTTTCCTCAATAATGGTAGCTAGTTTTACCCATTTCTCCGGATTCATATTGGAAGAATCAATTGGATTTTCAAAAGAAATACTTTCGATTTCACAGTCCAATAATTTCAACTCAGGAATGCGTTGCAATAATTTACTAAAATTAAAAGCCTTCAACGCTCCCGTTGCAAAATCTTTTTTCATACCGATAGTCCCTCCGGTATAAATCAACAATATTTTTGCTTTAGAAAGCATGGCTGTACTTTAATTTATTTACTACAGGATTTGCATACATGGCTAAAAATCCTTCTAAAGCAATCGGATTATCCAAGCCTATTCTCATTTCTAAACGGCGCTCAAAAAGTGATTTTTCAGCTTCTGTATACAAATGGGTATAGGTAGTTGTTTTGTGCAAAATATCGTAAGCAATAAAATTAGTGGGCAACAACTTATAATTACTCAAAATAGCATCATCAATTTCTTGCGCTAGTGCCTGAATTTGTTTGTTTGACGAATCATTTTCTGTTATAATTCGGTCAATTTCTGTGTCCAATACTTTTCCGATATGCAAATGGATGCGTTTCTTTTGCCCCATTACACCACTTAGAATGGTATTTAAATCCTCGTTTTTTGATTTTACATATACTTCGTTATTTGCTTCCGCCAAAAGTTGAGGCATTTTTAAAACGTCTGTTGGGTCGTATTCGTAAGAAATAGAAACAGGAACAATTTTAATTTTTTTGAAGTACTGCATTACATCGGCTTCGTCTGATGCCATTCCAATCATTTTTAAAACCCCTGGATTAGTTTCGTCATTTCCGTCTTTAGTTCGACCCTCTCGCTGTGCAATCCAAACCGAACGATTTTCGTGCAACAACAACTGTCCCATATATTCCGATAATAACTTAGAACTTTGCAACATTTCCCTTGGCGACAAACCTCTCAGAACCAAAAAATTTCGGTTCAATCGAGCCAAAGTTTTTATAAATGATTTCTTAACTAAATTATCTCCGATAGCCGAAGCCGTCATCAGATGTCCATTTTGAAATAAAGCGGCATTCAACAAAGTCGTATCCAAAAGAATATCTCGATGATTCGAAATAAACAAATAGGAATTGTTTTTCTCCAAATGTTCAAAGCCCGAAGTTGTTAAACCATCTGAGCTATTTTCCAAAATTTTTTGAACAGAATGATAAATGAAATTACATTGAAAATCACGAATTGAATGAGTCTTTTTGAGTTGCTCTTTCCACACCTCATCCTCCATTTCTGGGAAAGTAAAATTCATCAACGCCTTCATCATCGGATGTGAAATCACACTTTGTAATGCCTCATTTACTTCCGTTTCATAAAAAGGGCGTATTGCGTCAAACTTTTGCATTTTAATATAATTTTATAGGTGACAAAAGAACAAAAAAAATACCAAACTAAGTCTGATTCTTGCTTAAATCCCAAAAATAGCTTTAGAATTTTCGGTAGTAATCCTTGCGATTTCTGATAACGGCATGTCATATAATTCCGCTAATTTTTGAGCAACCAAAACCGCATAACTACTTTCATTGCGTTTGCCTCGATGCGGTACAGGAGCTAAATAAGGCGAATCCGTTTCAAGTACTATATGTTCCAAATCAATTTCATTTAGAAACTGATCGATTTTACCGTTTTTAAAAGTTGCTACTCCGCCTATTCCTAGTTTTAACCCAAACGAAATGGCTCTTTTGGCTTGTTCCAAATCGCCCGAGAAACAATGAAAAATTCCAAACAAATCAGGAGATTTCTCTAATTCCAACACTTCGAAAACTTCATCAAAAGCATCTCTGCAATGAATATTAATGGCTAATTTATGTTGTTTTGCCAATTGGATTTGGCGTTGGAAAGCGGTTTTTTGAATAGCTAAAGTTGTTTTGTCCCAATATAAGTCAATCCCAATTTCGCCAA